>JAJYLM010000024.1 GCA_021787655.1 bacterium | reverse complement strand
GTACAGGATCCCCGAATAGACCAGGAACACGAGGTTGAGTACCCAGATAAGGATGTAACCGAGGTATGGCAGGAATGCGAGAAACATATTGACAATCCATATCACGGCAAATCCAAGGACAAGGGCCGTCCAGAACGGGCCTTTTTTCGAAAGTACTGCCTGCTTCGCACGGGCAAACCCTTCTTCAGACGACGTTCCTTCTGTAATCACCGGATAAGCCCAGAAGAAAAAACCTCCGTAATTCTTTCCGATAAACAGGATATAGACGAGGAAGCCTATGATATAGAGAATTCCAAACGCGGGCAGTACTGTCGGAAGGGCTGGCAGGAGGATATAACGAATACCACCCCGAACAAGCGGACCAAGCCTTTCACCGGTGTAGGACAGCACCTCGTCGAACCCGAGTTTATGATCAGCAGTACCTCGGTTTTTCATGATCAATCCTGCACCTGCAATTGCCATCATCCAGATGAGAACGCTGATCGCCATGGTCAGCATGAGCACCAGGATAAGATGGCGGAGATCGGCCATCGTGGTTGCATCAGGATTCTTGACCATGAGCGACGTCATCAACCTCATGATGCCTCCATACAGGAACCTGCGTGAAACGATTCCCCATGCAAGCCCGAGACTTACGGGTATGACAAATGCAGGATAATATCTCTGCGCAAGGGCAATTGCCTGATGAAAGCCCTCTGAAAATGCCTGTGTGGCTGTGCCTTTTATTTTCATAGATTCTCCTTCAAATTATTGTATGTATTCCCCATGGCTCCATGGTATCGTGCCTGCAGAATGCGGTTTGATTCATCGTGCCTCTGGACTTATGTGATCCTGTGCTTAACATATACCTTATACTATGAAAAGAATAATATTCATTTTGAGTTTCGTTGTTGCCTTAACTGCAGTGCTTCCATTAGCGCATGCCTACGACTTTCCCTCCTATACGGGCTACGTGAATGATTTTGCCGGTGTGATGGACCAAAACACTGTTGCCGCACTCAACAGTGCAATAAGCTCCTTCAATCGACAAACAGGCATCCAGATCGCCGTTGTGACGGTGAAGGACACCGGCGATATGGGTGTCGATGAATATGCAAACAGGCTCTTTCAGCACTGGGGTGTCGGGGTGAAGGGGCTGGACAACGGCGTCCTGCTGATCGCAGCCATGAAAGAAAAAAGAGCACGGATCGAAGTCGGTTACGGACTGGAGCCGGGACTGACTGATGAACAATGCGGCGTTATTCTCAGGCATGACGTGCTGCCTGCGTTCAAGCAGGGACAATTTTCCCAGGGTATGATGGCTGGTACGCTTGGAATAATCAATACCCTTTCGAAATCCATCAAGCAGGGAGACATATCGTCCCATGCTTCTGCAGCAACATCGGGAAGATCACGGGGGGCCGGGACCATGAATACAATTCTCGGACTCTTGATGTTCATCGTCTTTATTTATTTTGCTATACGCCATCCGTTTCTGACGCTGATGTTTCTCGGTGGTGGTTTCGGAGGCGGCGGAGGCGGCGGAGGTTTTGGAGGCGGGTTTGGCGGATTTGGCGGCGGCAGCAGCGGAGGAGGAGGAGCCTCCGGAGGCTGGTAGAAGGAGGATAAAGCTATGCATGAAGAAACTTTGGAGAGAATACTACAGGTACTCAAAAAGATCCTCGGGACACGGCTCATCAGCTTTGTGATGTACGGCTCTTCCCACACGGGAGAATTTCATGAAGGATACTCAAATATCAACACGATGGCGGTTGTTTCGGGGATTACAATGCACGACATTGCAGAAATCGGCAAAGAACTGAAATGGTTTTTCTATAAAGACAATCCTCCCCCCCTTGTCTTTACCCCGGATGAACTTAATTCATTCAAGGATGTTTTTCCTATCGAAATGCTGGACATGATTGATCATCATACGCTGGTTTACGGAGACACTGACCCGCTCAAGGGCATCACCATAGACCGGAGAAATCTAAAATTCCAGTGTGAATCAGAATTAAAGGCAAAACTGATCAGGTTGCGCCAGGCATTGTTTCTCAATCAATCCGAGAAACAGGCGGCCGTGATTATGACGGCGTCGCTGTCCAGTTTCATCGCCCTGTTTAAAGGTGTGCTTCGCCTCAGGGAAATTGAGGTGCCTGCGCGCAAGAAAGAAGTCATCGCCGCTATTGCCGGGCTGGTGGATTTCGATCAAACCCCGTTTCTCAGGCTTCTTGCAGTGCGGGAGAAGAAAGACAAACTGAAAAAGAGTGAGACGTTCAAGACCCTTGAGATGTATGTCGAAGGTATCACCAAGGTCATAAATTTTTTAGAGAAGGAGTAAAGGTATGAGCAAAAAATGGATAGCATTGCTGGTAACGCTCGGGATTTTATTTGTTGTGGCAATTTCCGTCGTCGGAAGCATTGTCAGCAGTTACAACAGGCTGGTAACCCTGAATGAAAACATCAACAATACATGGGCACAGGTCCAGAACGTTATGCAGCGGCGTGCCGACTTGATTCCAAACCTTGTCAATACCGTCAAAGGCTACGCAAAGCATGAAAAAGCGATTTTCGATCATGTGGCAGATGCGACGGCAAAACTCGCCGGTGCAACAACTCCAAAGGATAAATTCGCAGCGAATGACCAGCTTGACGGTGCTCTGAGCAGGCTGCTGATGGTTGTGCAAAACTACCCGAACCTGAAAGCAGACCGGTCTTTCAACCGTTTGATGGACGAACTGGCTGGATCAGAAAACAGGATTGCCGTCGAGAGAAGAAGATATAATGATGCCGTTATGGCGTATAACGTCGCGGTCAAGAGCTTTCCGACGAATATCATTGCAGGGTTCCTGCATTATGAGCCGAAAGAGGTTTACTTCAAGGCAACAGAAAATGCACAGAAGGTGCCGACGGTCAAATTTTAGACGCGAATGGGGGTGCAGCAGCGATCTTCATCGTATCAGACAGAGTTTGACAGATAGACCACAAGGGCGATTTCTCGAATCGCCCTTGTTTTTTTTGTACACTTCTTCTTGCTCTTTATCCGAAAACAGTTTAGATTTATCCACTATGAACAATACCTGCCGGGTAACAGTCCGTTGGCAGCAATATACGGCGGGAATGTTTTCAATACCGCTGTTTGAACGTATGCATTGTATATCTTTAAAAACATATTGGATTGACGGTAGGTATGGGGGCATCATTGGATTAGTTATGATGCTTGCTCTGCTTTTTATCCCAATTCCATCAAGGGCAGATTCATCAAAGGACTACCTTCAACAAGGCATACGATACTATGAATACGGAGACTATGATAATTCGATAAAGTCACTGCAGCTCATACCAACCATCTCGGGAACCACGTCCTCTGATGCGGACGTTCACCTGTATCTTGCACTCGATTACTATGCGAAAAGCATGAACGAGGATATGAAAAAAGAATTGAAAGCATTGTACAGGACAGCGCCGGATTTTGTGATGAATCCGGTCATCGTTCCACCGGCAGTCGTCTCAGAATACAATGAGATAAAAAAGCAGACCATAGTTCTTCCCCACTTGGTCCCATCTCTGCAGGAACACAATTATTGGCTGAGACTGGTGCCGTTTGGCGTCGGACAGTATTCAAAAGGGGACAATACCAAGGGTACTGTACTGCTCATTGCAGAGGCAGCAGAACTGGCGGTCAACATATCGACGTATTATATCAGAATAGCGCACGAGAATCATGACGGAAGTTACAATAATCCTGTGTGGGCGAACAACATGCAGGCCGTTCAGCTCACGGCATTCTGGCTTCTTGCAGGTACGGCGTCGTACGGAATCGTGGATGCGTTCGTCTGGAGAATACCCTGATGGCACTGCTGTTGTATCGACATTCTGCCCGGAGCATTCCGCTGGACAAGAAATTAACGACGCTGAGTGCATCCGCTGATGCCGATATCGTGCTTCCGGACGCCAATGATTCGGTCTGCTATATCGAGAAAAAGCAGGATGGCTCATGCCACCTTGAAACCATCAAGGGAAAAGGAATAACGATCAATGGGAGAACAGTCAAACACCTGAAGCTTGAATTTGGTGATCGTATCGAAACACGTGACGGATTAACGGTATTTCTGGACATTGATAAATTCGAACAAAAAACCGAAGAAGAAAAACCTTTCAATGAACTAACATTGTTATTGAATAACAATGAATTAAAGAGTGTATCAAGAATTATTCTTGGCAAGCTGATCTCTGAAACACACGCAGAGAAGGGGATCGTTCTGTTACTGGAAGGCGGTGAGCCTTCACTGCTGGTCGGTGCCGAAAAAGATGGTATGGAATTTTTAAGCGGTTTCAGCGAGACGATAATCAAGACCGTTTTACTGGATAAAAAGCCGCTGTTGTCAAACAATGTACTGACGGACCAGCGGTTCTCACCGTCGAAAAGTATCGTTGCACTGAAAATAATGGCAACAATTGTCGTTCCCATTGTCAGGGGCGGGGCCATCGATGGAGTCGTCTATCTGTGGAATTCAGATCCGGGCTATGCCTTTTCAGAGGATACCCTGGGTATTGCAGGATTCTATGCGTGGATATTTTCCCTGCTGATCGAGAATAACCGGATGAAACAGGGCATGCAGACATCCGTCAAACAGACTGGTTCCAGCCGGCAGCCGACCGTGTGGCACGGTCTTGTGACCCTGAATCAGGATATGCTCTCCCTGTTCGAACAGTGCAACAAGTGGGCTCAGACCAACAGCCCGGTCGTATTGTACGGCGAAGAGGGAACAGGAAAGAAGTCAATTGCAAAAGCACTCCATGAAATAGCTGCACCGAATGGTCCCCTGCACATGATCAGAATGAAGAATAAAACTGCAGACGTCCTTTCCGATGAGTTTACTCTGCTCTCGACGACGGATTTCACCGCAGCAGGATATCAGAAGCCGGCAACCATTATCGTTGACGGACTCGACTACCTGCCCGAAGATGGATATGCAGCCATGACCGCGCTCATCGATAAATTTTCTGCCTCACGGTGGATATACTGTATGGAACAAAACCCGGATTCGGGAACGATCCGGTTCGACGAACGTCTGCGGGCGAGGCTGGGAGAGGTCCTCATTCATGTGCCTTCTCTGAGAGAAAGGACCGAAGACATCATCCCCCTTGCATCACGGTTCCTCGACGAATTCTCCCGGGTTTATGGTAAGAACATAGCGGGATTTTCGGAACAGGCAGCCGAAGCGCTGCATGCTTCCCCGTGGAAGGGCAACATCGCCCACCTCCGGGACGTTGTGCAGAAAGCTGTGATTGCAGCGGATGCTGATATCGTTGAACGCGACGTTATCGATATGGAGGAGCCGGGAACCAGGTTGACGCCTCTCGGAAAAGCAAAGGAAGACTTCATGAGGCGGTATGTCAAAATGGCATTGGACATTACCGGGGGCGACAAGATAAAGGCAGCAGACATGCTCCGGGTAAGCCACAGGACGATCTACAAATATCTTGAAGACTGACATGAGCGCAGGACACTCTAATTTCATGAGGCGGATACGCCGACGGGCGGTAGTTTTGATCCTCTCGTCTGTTATCGCCGTTACCGGCTGCGGGGTACCCGACAACATCCATGGGAAATCGTCTGCGAACAGCCCTCCGGTGATCACGGAGTACTATCCCCAGAGTGCGAGTATCACGGCATACAACGGCGAAGCATTAAACTTCTGGATTAAAGCCCAGGATCCTGATAATGATATTCTCGTGTATACATGGCAGTTGAATGGCGCCGACGTTTCAAACGGTACCTACTATAATTTTACGGTGAATATATCGCAGGGAACCCGGCAGGTACTCACGGTTACCGTGAGCGATCCGTCCGGATTGCAGGCAGAAAAGACATGGCTGATCAATGTGACGGCTCCATGACGGGAGAGGGAGAATAAATGGACTACACGCCGCGAAACGCAGTACTGATCGAATTGAACAGACAAAAGTTGAAAGCATACATCAATGATACGGGTTCTGCGCATCTTCTCCTTTCATCCGTTCTTGAGCCGGTTATCCTGCTGAAGACTGTTCAAAGGCTTTTCCTCGACAATTTCACGGGTGTTATTCTTCTGGATCTCGCCGATATCCAGAAAGTGGTGTACGTCAAGAACGCCGAAATTGTCTTTGCACGGTCCAGCGTGAATGATGAGCGTCTCGGTGAAACGCTGTGCCGGATGGGAAAGCTGACCATCGATGCTTTAAACAAGGCTTCGAAAGAGATTACCCCGAACAGGAGGCTGGGGAAGGTCCTTGTGGAAAATAATTATATAACGTCACGGGAATTGTGGCTTGGAGTCAAACGGCAGATATTTGAAATTTGGGGAAGTTATATGCTGCGGCCTGCGGAAGGCCAGTCCGCCCCGTGGTTTCATGTCATTCAAACCGGGATAGACGAAACCAATATTGTCAAGCCGAACAGCAACATGGTAGACAGTTTGTTTGAATTTATCAGGGAACAGGCTGATTCTCTTCCGGCAGCGATCGCAAACGACGATTTGATACACCTCAACGAACTGACAAACACGGTGAAGTTCAACGAGTTTGAAGATTCGATTCTGAAATATCTTCTGAGAGAAAACGACCGGACGGTCGCCATGATAGCGAAAGAAATCAATGCCGACGAGTCGTCCACTGAAACGGCGCTCAAGCCGCTCCTGTATGCAGGTGTCCTGGGCATCATTCAGCAGCCGGCAGCGGTCGATGAAAAAACGGACGATGCGAGGATCGAGGAACTCGTGCAGTTAACCAATACCGTTATGGCGAGTATTGCTGAGATCATGGGTGCAAAGGCTTCGGATGTCCATTTCAAAGCCGTCGTTCAGGATTACGTAAAATCATCAGGCAGCATTTTTAAGGATTGTTCCATCAATGAGAACGGCTGCTTCGATACGATGTCGCTCATGGCGGTCTACAGGAAATCCTCATCGCTGTCACCCTACGACGAAACAGCGGTTTTTATCAGGGAACTCATCCAGTTCGAGCTGTTCGAAATGAAGAATTATCTGAAAAAAGATCAGACCGATGAGTTAGAAAAAATAATCGAAGCATTAGGGTAGGGCATGGCAAATAAGTATAGTCTGGAAAACTTTGTAAAGATCGACAAAGGAACGAATTTCGAGGGCTTTCTCAAAAAGAAGGCCGACTACGGTATCCAGGACAACACAACTATAGACGTAACCTATTTTGGCAATACCTTTATTATCCTGAAAAAGAACGGAGACAACGGCGCCGACACACCGGCTCGGCCCGTCTTCATGGGCAATATAGCCAATTTCAGCGTCGCTGACAGTTTTTCCATGATCAACATCCTGCAGAAGACCGGCATGCTTATCATAAAATCTGACGACCGTGTAAAGAGCGTCTATTTTATGAAGGGTGAGATCGTGTTTGCATCATCCAATCAACCCGAAGACAGGCTGGGGTATCTCCTCTACAAGACGGGCAAGCTCACCAGGGAGCAGTGGGAATCCGCAGAAAAGAAAATGTCCGCAGAAACGCGGTTCGGCGCTATCCTCCTGAAAAACGAACTCATAACCCCAAAGAATTTATGGTGGGGAGTAAAATATCAGATAGAAGAAATCATCTACAGCATGTTTGCCATGTCGACCGGAGAATTTTATTTTCTTGAAGGCGCCATACCGGAAGAGGACCTTGTCAGATTTTCACTGAACACGCAGAATATGCTCATGGAGGGCTACCGGCGGCTCGACGAGTGGAAACTGATCACCCAGAAGATCCCCTCCGATGAAACAAACATTAGGCTCTCGTCGACGATGCCGAAGATTGAACTGACCCAGCATATGCAGGACATGGTCAAGCTCGTCAAGGGAGATATGCCGATAGCCGAGGTCATCCGGCTGAGCCAGCTCGGACGGTTCAACACGTACAAAATACTGTACGCCCTGCTCAATGCCGGTATCGTCGAAATATCGGGGACACGGAAACAGGATAAAGAGCTCGACGAAGCGACCGTGCAGATCCTGAATATCATAAAAAAATACAACGCCATTTTTCATAAATTGTTCGGGGTGATCAAGTTGACAAACCCAAAATTCGATCACAACGAATTACTGGATAATTTCGTGTCCGAGCTCTCAGACCGGCTGCAGAAACTGTACGAAAACGTGGGTATCAGTGCAAACGGAGAGCTTGACGAAACAAAGATACTCATGAATATTGAGGCCATGAAACTGTCAGAATCGGATTCTTTGAACAGGGTGGTGGGCTTGTCGGGATTACTGGTTTCGCAGATGATTCTCGAAGGAATGAATGAATTGCTGAACTATGAGATCTTCATCGCGAGAAACCTGCTCCAGCCTGATGCCTTCGAAGCCCTGAACCGGGAAGTGAAAGCACTGCAAAATGAAGGGTAGCACAAGTTCGGCAGAGCGGATCATCGTTGCCATCGATGAAGTTTCGAAGGATAAGGTCGACCGGATTATCGACGCGACGTCTCCGTTCATCGGGATCTACAAGATCGGCAGTATAGCGTTCACAGCATTCGGACCAAGGCTCATCGATGAGATCAAAAACAGGAACAAAGAAGTTTTCCTTGACCTGAAGTATTTTGATATTCCCAACACCGTCTCGAAGGCAGTGGAGCAGGCGGCAGCATACGGCGTACGGATGCTCACACTCCATACGCTTGGCGGGAAGGAGATGTTACAGGCAGCAGCTGCAGCGAACCGGGGGAGGGCAACCTTGCTTGGTGTGACCGTGCTGACGAGCTTTGACACCGCAGGACTCCGGAGAGTAGGTATCGAGCACGAAACAGACGCCATGGTTGAACGGCTTGCCCTGCTCGCACGTGATGCAGGCATAGACGGTCTCGTTGCTTCGGGCCACGAACTCGTACACCTGCGGAAGATAACCGGTGATTCAACCGTGATTGTCGTCCCGGGAATCCGGCTGGAACAGCCGTCACCGGCCGATGACCAGAAGAGGGTGGTGTCCCCGCGGGGAGCATTTGATGCAGGTGCTGACTACATCGTTATCGGGAGACCAATCACCGACAGCAGGGATCCGGCAAAGGTGTTACGCGACATAAGCGATAGTTTGAAACAATAACTCAATGAAGAAAGGAAACGTACTATGATCTACGAATTTCAATGCAATGGCTGCCGTTCTATTTTCGAAGTCAGAGCATCGCTTGCAGAAAAGGAACAGGGACTCAGGCCGCCGTGTCCGTCATGCAATTCCGGTGATACGAAACAGATAGTGGCGGCATTTGCCATGGGGGGATCATCACCAGACTTTTCATCATCTGCTGAGTCCGCCCATACACACAGCTCATCCTGTTCGTCGTGTTCTTCCGGTTCATGCGGGTCGTGCGGACATTAATAATATTGTATAATGTATACAGAAAAAACACTGCGTGTAAAACATCTTGACAAGATTTTATCTATTCTGTAACACCAAAACAACAAGAATATACTAAAAGAGAATAAGAGATATGCATATAATATACTCACAGGTGTTGATACAGGCAGTGGTTTTCTGGATCATCTGGTTTTTGCTCAACCAGGTGTTTTTTAAGCCCTTTGCAAAGGTTTACGAAAAGCGCAGCAGCAAGACCGTCAAGGCCATTGAAGATGCAAAGAGGCTGAACAAAGAATCCGAAGACCTCGAGTCTCAACTCAAGAAAAAAATAGACGAAACCCTGGAAGCTGCTAACAAGCTGAGACTGTCGGTTACCGAAGATGCGAAGAAAAACCGCGAATCAATGGTCCAGAAGGCCCACGACTCCATGCAGACACAGCTGGAGACGATAACCGGTCAAATTGAAAAAGAAAAGGGTGAAATCCTGAATAAATTGAACTCTGAACTCAAGCAGTTCGTGCCCGTGATTTCAAGAAAGATGATGC
Source organism: bacterium (assembly GCA_021787655.1). Taxonomy (GTDB): domain Bacteria; phylum JAMCPX01; class JAMCPX01; order JAMCPX01; family JAMCPX01; genus JAJYLM01. The sequence goes on along the minus strand of JAJYLM010000024.1, from coordinate 10,072 downwards.
TTAAATGAGAAACCTTATTGTTGTGATACTCTCCGTTGTGTTGATACCGGCTGTGGCACAGGCTGATGAGGGACAGTTTTTTACGATGAACCTTGTTTGGTCGATCGTCAATTTCATCATTCTGATCGGCGGATTTGTATATCTCTACAAGAAATTTCACGGAGAGAACCTCTTTAAAACGCGGAAAAAAAATATCGAGAAATTGATCGACGAGGCAATGGATGTACAGCAAAAAGCATCAAAACGGAACAATGAAGCGCGCCAGCAACTCGACCAGTTTGAAAAAATCAGGCACGAGATCATGGATGATATGAATGCCCGGGCAGAACGGGAAAAACAGGAAATTATAGACGAAGGCAATGAGATTATCGGGAGAATAAAGAAAGAGGGCGGCCGGATTGCCGATGCCGAGATCCAGAAAGCAAAAGAATCGATCAGCGGGCATATACAGACACAGCTCTACGCTCTCTCAAAGGACTACATAGAAACGTCGATCGATGCAGAATCACAAAAACACGTTACCGATAGCTTTATCAGGAAACTACAATGAATGTAAGTATACGGTATGCAAAAGCACTGTTCCAGATTGCGTCACAGCAAAATAAGATCGACCAGTTCATGGAAGACCTCACCACGCTCAAACAGGTTTTGACGCAGAACAAGGCATTCTACAACTTTATCATTGATCCGTTGGCTGATAAAGAAAAGAAGCAAAAGGCGGTTTCGGTAATAGTTGATAAACTAAACAGTCCGAAAGAGATTAGGAATCTCCTCATGTTGCTTATCCGCGGCAGCAGAGAAACGATTATTGTCGACATTATAATTAGTTACGAGCAGATGTTTGATGACTACAAAGGCCTGATCAAAGCGGAAGTTTACACTGCGTACGATATAACACCTGGTGAGATGGATGTTTTGAAAACACGTATTAAAGGACTTTTTCACAAAGAGCCTGTATTCACGGTTATGAAAGATACCTCCATTATCGGCGGCCTGCGGTTAAAAGTGGGCTGGACCATATACGACGGTACGATTAAGACACATTTGAAGGAGTTTACAAACTCTATAAAGATATAGAGGCATGAAGGAGAAGACTATGGCGTTAGGAATCAGATACGATGAGATAACAAGCATTATTAAAGAGCAGCTCGAAGGATATGATTATAAAGTAGAAAAAGCAGAAGTAGGAACTGTTATCTCAGTCGGTGACGGTATTGTACGGGCATACGGGCTTGAAAAGGTTATGGCAGGAGAGCTTGTCGAGTTCGAGGACCGTACGAAAGGACTTGTGCTGAACCTCGAAGAGGAAAGCGTCGGCATTTCTGTCATGGGCGAAGTTACCGGCATCAAAGAAGGCCAGACCGTAAAACGGCTGTCGCGGATCATGGAGGTCCCGGTCGGTGACGGCATGATCGGCAGGGTAGTCAATCCTCTCGGCGAGCCCATCGACGGCAAGGGACCGATAAAGGCAACCCAGTTCAAGAAGGTCGAAATAAAGGCACCCGGTATCGTCATGCGTCAGGGTGTCAAAGAGCCGCTTCAGACAGGTATCAAGGCAATCGATTCAATGATCCCCATCGGAAGAGGTCAGCGTGAGCTCATCATCGGCGACCGGCAGACCGGTAAAACTGCGGTTGTACTCGATACCATCATAAATCAGAAGGGCAAGAACATGATATGCATCTATGTTGCCATTGGTCAGAAACAATCGACGGTCGCACAGGTTGTCGACAAACTGGCACAGTACGGAGCTATGGAATACACGATCGTCGTATCCGCAACAGCCAGCGAACCTGCACCGCTTCAGTATATAGCACCGTATTCGGGATGCACGATGGGTGAGTATTTCCGTGACAACGGAAAACACGCCGTTATCTTCTACGATGACCTTTCCAAACACGCTGTCGCCTACAGGCAGTTGTCGCTGCTCCTCAGAAGACCGCCCGGAAGAGAAGCGTTTCCCGGAGATGTGTTCTATCTCCACTCGAGGCTGCTGGAGAGGGCGGCAAAGCTTTCAGACAAGAATGGCGGCGGATCGCTGACAGCCATTCCCATCATTGAAACCCAGGCAGGCGACGTTTCGGCGTATATCCCGACCAACGTCATCTCCATCACAGACGGACAGATCTTTCTTGAAACAGACCTTTTTTATGCAGGCGTACGGCCCGCGGTCAACGTCGGTATTTCGGTATCGAGGGTCGGCGGAAATGCACAGATAAAAGCAATGAAACAGGTCGCCGGCAGGCTGAGGCTCGAGCTTGCCCAGTACCGTGAAATGGCGGCATTTTCGCAGTTTGCATCCGATCTCGACAAAGCTACCCAGATGCAGCTGAACCGTGGTGCACGGCTCACTGAACTGCTCAAACAGCCGCAGTATAAACCTGTTTCCGTTGAAGAACAGGTCCTGAGCATATTTGCAGGTACGAACGGCTATCTCGATGACTATCCGGTCGATATCGCAGGAAGATATGAAAAAGAGATGCTCTCGTTTGTAAAAACAAAGTATCCCGACCTGCTCAAAACGATAGCAGAGAAGAAGTCTCTCGACGAGTCATTGATAAAATCCGTGAAAGAAGCCCTCGACAAGTTCAAAGCCGAGTTCAGCGTTAAAGGATAATAATGCCAACACTTGCTGTTATCAGGAAGCGTATTAAAACCGTCACCAGCACGGCAAAGATCACCAAGGCAATGAAGATGATTGCGGCTGTGAAGCTGCGCAAGCTGCAGCAGCAGGCGATCAATGCCCGTTCGTACTCGAGAAAGATAGAAGAGATGGTTCATGAGATAACGCTGAGGACGGATACATCCATGCATGCTCTCATGCGAAGGCCCGAGACAACCCGGAAAAGCCTCATCATCCTTGCCACCTCGGACCGCGGATTGTGCGGCGGCTTTAACAGCAACACGTTGCGTATGGTATCGCAGGAGATTCTCGAGAGCAAAAAGGAAAACCGGGAACTGGATTTTATAACGACAGGGAGGAAGGGAAGAGATTTTCTCCGGCGGTATAACATTTCTAACAGGCTCGACCTGAGCGGATCGTCCGGGAATCCTGATTACAGCAGTGTCATGGATATTGCCGGAATTGTGATTAAAGAATTTTCCGAAGGGAGCTACGACGAGGTCAAGTTCATCTACAACAAGTTCGTGTCCATCCTGTCGCAAAAGACGACGCGGGAGTATCTGTTGCCGATCCAGAAACTCGAAATATCCGAGGATAAGGAAGAGTCGGCAGACGTGAAGGTGATCTATGAACCATCGCTTCAGGAAATTCTCTCGAGTCTGCTGCCGCGCATGATCGAAAGCAGGATATACCATATACTGCTCGAATCGGCAGCGAGCGAACATGCGGCACGGATGACTGCGATGGATTCTGCGAACAATAATGCGAAAGACATGATAGATAATCTGACACTCGTGATGAACAGGGCACGGCAGAGCGCAATAACGAAAGAACTTATGGACATTGTGAACGGTGCAGAGGCGATGCGATGAAGCCGGTGTTTGCACGGGGTTACAGTTCAATATATTGAGGAGGACGAAAGATGCCAAACGACAAGAATGGTAAAATAAAGCAGGTAATCGGTGCCGTGGTCGACGTCGAGTTTGAAGCCGCAGTACCGAAGATATTTTCAGCCCTGAAAACAACCAATAAAGCTATTTCCGATAAAGAGTGGAACCTGACGCTCGAAGTTGCACAGCAGCTTGGAGAGAACACCGTACGGTGCATCGCCATGGATTCCACAGAAGGACTTGTACGGGGAATGCCGGTCATGGACACAGGCGACGTCATCACGATCCCGGTCGGTAAAGAGGTGTTGGGCAGAATACTCAATGTCATCGGCGAGCCCGTCGACGAATTGGGCGATATCAAGTCACCGAAGCGGTACCCTATCCACAGAACGCACCCCGAGTTCGAAGACCAGGCTACATCGATAGAAATGTTCGAAACAGGTATCAAGGTCATCGACCTCCTCGCCCCGTACCAGAAGGGCGGTAAAATAGGTCTGTTCGGCGGCGCGGGTGTCGGCAAGACGGTCATCATCATGGAGCTCATCCACAACGTCGCCATGCAGCACGGCGGATTCTCGGTGTTCGGCGGCGTCGGTGAGAGAACGAGAGAGGGCAACGACCTGTGGACGGAAATGAAGGAATCGGGCGTCATCGAAAAAGCAGCTCTCGTATACGGGCAGATGAACGAGCCGCCCGGAGCACGGGCACGGGTCGGTCTTTCGGCGCTGACCGTTGCAGAGTACTTCAGGGATGAAGAGCACCAGGACGTGCTGCTGTTTATCGACAACATATTCAGGTTCACGCAGGCCAATTCAGAAGTCTCGGCACTGCTGGGAAGAATACCGTCTGCGGTCGGATATCAGCCGACACTTTCAACTGACCTTGGTGAACTGGAAGAGAGAATCACCTCAACCAAGAAGGGATCAATAACATCGGTCCAGGCCATTTACGTTCCTGCGGACGACTTGACGGACCCTGCACCTGCGACAACCTTTGCGCACCTTGATGCCACGACGGTGCTTTCACGGCAGATAGCAGAGCTCGGTATCTATCCCGCCGTTGACCCGCTTGACTCAACGTCGCGCATACTCGACCCGCTGATCATCGGTGATGAACATTACAAGGTGGCACGGGACATCCAGCGGATACTCCAGAAATACAAGGATCTGCTCGACATCATAGCGATTCTCGGTATCGATGAGCTTTCCGAAGATGACAAACTCGTCGTTTCGCGGGCACGGAAAATTCAGCGGTTCCTCTCGCAGCCATTCTTCGTTGCAGAGCAGTTTACAAACTTTCCGGGCAAGTATGTGAAACTTGCGGACACCATCCGTGGATTCAAGGAAATTGTCGAAGGGAAACACGATGCTGTTCCTGAACAGGCTTTTTACATGGTCGGGACGATCGAAGAAGCACTCGAAAAGGCGAAACAGCTGACCGCATAATACTCCCATGACGTTAAAATTAACCATCATAACACCTGAAAAGATCATCATCGATAAAGATGTTGATGAAGTAATAGCTCCGGGCTGGCACGGCGAGTTTGGTGTTTTACCGGGACATGCCCGTTTTATTACGCTGCTCAACATCGGTGAGCTTATCTTCAGAAGCGGCGGTCAGGAAGAACACCTGGCACTAAACTGGGGCTTTGCAGAGATCAATCAGACCAGGATGACTGTGCTGGTGCAAACAGCCGAGTTCGATCATGAAATAGATGCAAAACGGGCGCTTGCGGCAAAACAGCGTGCCGAGGAAGCCATCAAAGGTATCTCTACGATGGATGCACAATACGAGGCTCTCGAGGCTGCACTGAAGCGGGCTTTGCTCAGGATCGAGATCTACCAGAAATACGGCAAGCAAAAATAACGTCACCGGGAAGCACGCAGAGCAGGAATATAACCTGCCGTATTCGTTCGGCGCATTCAGGAATTGGCCGTTATCCGGGGCGTTATGTACCATTTTCTTATTGCATTTTCGGCCCATATCCCGTACAATAACCGCATGAATCTATTACGCATAGCACTTGCACAGATGAACAGCAGGGTAGGCGGATTACGGGACAATACGGTCCTGATCAGGAGATACATTCAGGAAGCGAAACGCCGGCAGGCGGACGTCGTCGTTTTCCCGGAACTTGCCATAACAGGATACCCGCCTGAAGACCTTCTTTTAAAACCGGGCTTCATCAAGGCGAATCTCGACGCCCTGGACGAGGTCATAAGAGCAACGGATTCCATAACCGCAATTGTCGGTTTTGTTGAACTCGATTCAGACCTGTATAACTCTGCTGCCATTATCACCAACAGGAAAATGATCGCGAGTGCACGCAAGGCGTTCCTTCCGAACTACGGGGTCTTCGATGAATACCGCTATTTCCAGAGAGGAACGACATTTCCCGTTTATGTTCTGGACGGCATTAAAATCGGTGTCAATATCTGCGAAGATATATGGTATCCGGACGGTCCGGTCCTGTATCAGGCGCTCGCCGGAGATGCAGAAGTCATCATCAATATCAATGCGTCACCATACCATGCGGACAAACAGTCGATGCGGGAACGTATGCTCGCCACCCGGGCACAGGACAATGCCGCAATCGTCGTCTCTGTGAATATGGCAGGCGGTCAGGACGAACTCGTCTTTGACGGAGGCAGCGTCATATTTTCGGAATCCGGCACGCTCATCGCACGCGCACATCAGTTCCGGGAAGAAATGATCCTTGCAGACCTCGATGTCAGCAGCATTCTGAGAACGCGACTCCACGATCCGCGGCGGCGCGAAGATAAACTCAGTTTCGATACCGGTAACATCATCAGGACGTATGATCCCGGACCTGGCGTCAAATTACACCGGCATACGAAGAAGGTTGAAGCAACGGTCAATCCTCTGTGCGGACCTGAGGAAGAATTGTACACGGCATTGGTCACAGGAACCCGGGACTACCTCACGAAAAATGGTTTTCAAAAAGCGGTCATCGGGCTGAGCGGAGGTATAGATTCTTCTTTGGTAGCATGTATCGCTGCCGATGCACTCGGTAAAAACAACGTTATTGGCGTGTTTATGCCGTCGATGTACAGCTCGGACGACAGCAGGGAAGACGCCGAACTGCTTGCGGCAAACCTTGGCATCCAATTCAGGGAGATCCCAATCACCGGCGTCTATGATGCTTACACGAATACGTTCGCACCGCATTTCAGCGGCCGCAAACCCGACATAACCGAAGAGAACCTGCAGGCACGAATACGTGGCAATATTCTCATGGGGCTGTCCAATAAGTTCGGCTGGCTCGTCCTGACAACGGGAAATAAGTCGGAAATGAGCGTTGGATATGCGACCCTGTACGGAGACATGGCAGGAGGCTTTGCCGTCATCAAGGACGTGTCAAAAACAATGGTGTACAGGCTTGCTGCTCACCGAAACGGACGATCAGAAAATAAACCAAAAACGAAAGCATACAGCATCATTCCGGAAAGGGTTTTCACCAAGCCGCCGACAGCAGAGCTGCGTCCCAACCAGAAAGATGAAGATTCACTGCCTCCGTATGCAGTCCTCGACCCCATACTTAAAATGCTCATCGAAGAAGACATGAGCGTTGACGAAGCAGCCGCAGCAGGATACAGCAGGGCGACGGTACTGCGGGTCCAACAGTTGATTGATTTGAGCGAGTACAAAAGAAGACAGGCACCGCCGGGTGTAAAAGTCACCAGGAAAGCATTGGGGAAGGACCGGAGGATGCCGATCACCAACAGGTACAAAGAGTAATACGCCGGGATTTTTGATCCGTCCGTACCGGGAACAGCAGACAACGATCATAATGTTAACCATTGAAAATCTCCATACCAGCTATAACGGCATTGAGGTACTCCACGGTATTTCACTCGCAGTCAGTAATAAAGAGAAGGCCGCACTCCTTGGCGCAAACGGTGCCGGAAAGACGACGACCCTTGCAAGCATTGTCGGAATAGCCCGGGAAAAGACCGGCAAAATCATCTTCAACAGGCTGGACATAACGGGAATGGAAACACACGATGCCATAAAAAAAGGCATCGTTCTGATCCCTGAAGGCAGGCACATCTTTACGAAGCTTACGGTCGAAGAGAACATACGCATCGGCGGGTTTGTAACGTCCCGTCAGCCGGACTCCATAACGGACAGCATGGAAAGGATCTACGGATTGTTCCCCTTGCTGAAAGACAGACGCAGACAGATGGCAGGCACACTCAGCGGCGGAGAACAGCAGATGCTCGCCATTGCGCGGGGGCTTATCGGCAAACCGAAACTCATGCTCCTCGACGAACCATCACTCGGATTGTCCCCGATCATGGTCACAAAGATATTTAAAATTATTGACGAAATTAACAATATGGGTGTTTCTATACTCATTGTAGAGCAAAATGCGAATATCGCACTTGATTTCACGGATACGGCATATGTGATTGAACTGGGCACGATAAACCTGTCAGGCCCATCGAAATCATTGAAAGAAGACGACAGGATAAAAAGTGCATACCTTGGTATGTAATAACGTTACGGAGGATACATGGCAAAAAGATTGACCAGAAAGAAATTAAAACAGAAAGATGAATTTATAACGACCGCTGAAAGAATTATTCGGACCACGTCGAAATACAAGTCATCGTTCATGGTCGCAGGCATCGTATTCCTGTTTACCCTTATTTTTGCCTCGATAGGATTTTATTACTACAAGAATTATTCCAAGAAGGGCAGTGTAGCATACTTTCAGGATCTGCATTTATACGAGGTAGCCTCGAACAGCCATAATCCGAAAGACATAAACAATGCCCTCACTGCATTCGAAGCCCTGAAAACGAACTTCAGGTTTCTGAAGATTTCAAAACTTGCAATGCTGTATATCGGGAATTGCCAGTACATGCTGGGCGCATATGATAAAGCCATTGACTCATATAAAACCTTTCTCGATCAATGGGGAGGCACCAACAATTACATTGCTTCAATAGCTTCAAACGGTGAAATCCAATCATATATTGCCAGGAATGATTGCAAATCAGCTTTAGGTGTAATTGATGAACTTCTGAAGAACAAAGATAATGCATTTGTGGGCCTTACATATCTCCACGCTGTTGATTGTTATATTCAATTAAACCAGCAAAACAAGGCATTAGACTTATTGAACTCTGGTATTAAAAATAACAATAATAATAAAGAGTTAGAATCACAGCTCATAAATCTTATAGCATACGTTAAAGCGAGAAAACAAAGTCATATCGTCAATTTCGGAACCAACAATTTCTAAACAACATGTTTAAGTTCATCCTATTATTAAACCTCTTGATAGGTAGTGTATTTCAATCCTACAACATGGTTTATTTTTACAAGATTATACCATCTCATCATCCTTTATTTCACACGGATTTTAAATATGATGAATATGAAAAATGTCCGCCTTTTATACGTGAAGGTATCCTGTACCAGGGACTTGACAATGGAACTATCCTCGCACAACATATTAAAACTAAAAAGGTATTATGGGAATACCGCTTAAAAGATATACCGACAGGCTCTGTTGCAGTTAACAATATCTTTATAATAACAACGCTGAAAGGAAGCATCTACGCGTTTAATATGCACAACGGCAATTTGCTATGGTTTTATGATACCCATAAAGAAATCATATCGAAACCAGCTATTAAAGACGAAACTTTATATATACAGACAACACTCGATACACTCTACGCATTCAATGTAAAAGATGGCAGCTTAATCTGGCAATATACGTCAAAAGAAGTTTTTGAAGGATTGACGGTTCACCTTGTTCCTTCGCCATATATATCAAAGAACGTGCTTTTTACCGGATTTACCAACGGTGATGCTGTGGCCATTGACTCGAAGACAGGTAAAATCATTTGGACCCATAAACCTCCAACCATGAAACAACTTCAGGATATCACCATTCAGCCGGCCGGCAACAGCCAAATTGTGGTATTTGCCAGTTATGACAATGGTCTGATGTGTCTGAATAAGAAGGACGGAACTGTGGTCTGGGAACGAAATGATTTGAAGCGTGCGCTTGGCATGTATCTGTCAGATAATGCCTTATATGTAGTACTTGTTGACGGTAAAGCATACCGGCTTGACATAAGAACAGGTGATACAATTTGGAAAAACGAGCTTCTCGGTAATTCGAATTTATTTACACCGCTGATGTATAACCAGGTAATTGCAATTGGAGTAAAGCAGGCAAAGTACAAAGGCATTGTGCTGATCAGCAAGGATGACGGGCATATTATACACCATTTTCCAATAGTTTCTGGTTTATCCGCAGAACCGATAATACACGATAACAGGATTTATGCTATATCAAATGGTGGTTTTCTCTATTGCTTTGAATAATCAGTAACTTCCCATAAGATATATTATGTCAACTATTATGTAAGGACAAATAAGCATTAATCTTACGTCGAAATTGCTTTAATCCCTTACCCCGCTTTCAAACTTGTTCGCAGAAAGGTGCCTCATGGTGTTGAGCGCAAGAACCTGTAACAGGTCTCTTCTCGGGTAAACAACCCTTTTCATGATTGAA
>JAJYLM010000171.1 GCA_021787655.1 bacterium | reverse complement strand
GCGCAGCAGAATGAAGCTTATCACCGGGATGTTGTCGTACGCCCGGATCTTCTGACCGCACTGCGAACAGTGTGATGCAGGGTACGCTATGGACTGATGGAGCGGCAGGCGGTAGATCACGACATTGAGAAAACTCCCGACGATCAACCCAAAGATACCAGCGGCTGCGATCATCCCGGTCATCATGGTGTATGCCGGAGCCCGGGCCCTGCACCGGCGCCCGGAGCGCCGGCAGAACGTATCCTGCCGAATGCTTCCACAACCTGCACCTGCTGGTCAACCGTCATCTCGGGATACAGGGGCAGGCTCAGCACCTGCTTTGCCGCAAGCTCCGTCTCCCGCAGACTGCCCCGGCCCTGTCCAAGGTATCTGAACACAGGCTGCAGGTGCAGGGGGAGGGGATAATACACCTCGCTCCCGATACCAGCCTCCTGGAGAGACTGCCGTACGCTGTCCCTGTTTTTGAGGCGGACCGTGTACTGGTGGAAGATGTGGGTCATGTCCTCAGGGACGTCCGGACAGGTGACGGCTGTTGACAGTCCTGCACCGGCGAACAGCTCATTGTACCTTTTTGCGAGCTCCATGCGGGTATGGTTCCACTGTTCGATGTGGCCGAGCTTCACGGACAGTACAACTGCCTGCAGTGCATCGAGCCTGCTGTTGATGCCGAGGTGCGTATGAAGGTACCGTTTCGGTGAACCGTGTACCCTGAGTGTCCTGAGGAGTGCAGCGAGCCGGCCGTTGTCTGTCACGATCATGCCGCCGTCTCCCGCACCGCCGAGGTTCTTGGTCGGATAGAACGAGAAGCAGCCCATGTCCCCTGTGGTCCCTGCCTTCCGGTAGGTGCCCCGGAACCTGGTCCTTGCCCCGAACGCCTGTGCAGCGTCCTCGACGACCCTGACACCGTACTTCCGCGCCAGCTTCATGATGCCTTCCATGTCAGCGCTCCTGCCGTACAGGTGGACCGGCAGAACAGCACGGACCGAGCGGTGTTTCTTCAATGCCTGCTCGAGGGCAGCAACGGACATATTAAAGGTCAGAGGGTCGATGTCCACGAACACGGGAATGCCGCCCAGCCGCGTTATCGCGGATGCGGTTGCAAAGAACGTAAACGAGCTCGTGATCACCTTGTCTCCCGGCCGGATGCCGAGCGCCATCAGGGCAAGCAGCAGGGAATCGGAGCCGGACGCGACTGCTATCGCATGCTTCGCGCCGAGGTAGTCTGCGCATGCTGCCTCGAATTCAGCAACATGGTTTCCCATAACGAAATGCTGGGTTTCAAAAACCTGCCTGATCCGGTCGAGTATCTCCGGGTTGAGGCGGCTGTACTGTTCCGAAAGATCCAATTGTTTTATCATGAACGTGTTCCTTTCTTTACATTCCTGAGCCACAGTTCGAGCGTCAGCAGCAGCCAGAGCTTGAGCCCGTTGTCACGCACCCCCTGCTGGTGTTCGTCGAATATCCGGCGAACCTCCCCAGTCCTGAGATAGGTGTTGATCTGCGCATCATCGGACAGGATGTGATCGCGCAGATAGTCCCTGAGCTTTGTCCTGAACCACGCACCCAGGGGAACGCCGAATCCCATCTTGCCGCGGCGCAGGACCTCCCGCGGCAGGATGTCCTGAAACGTCCGTTTGAGGCTGTACTTTGTCGTGAACCCTTTCAGCTTGAGGTTGTCCGGCATGGTGAAGGCGTACTCGACAAGCTCACGGTCGAGAAACGGCGACCTCCCTTCGAGGCTGTTTGCCATGGACATTCTGTCCATCTTCACGAGCAGGTCATCGGGCAGGTACGTCTTGAAATTGAGGTAGAGCAGCTGCGTCAGCAGGGACGCCTTTTCCAGACCTTTGAGGTGCTGCGAGAAGTACGAGGAGACAGCATCCCTGGAGGCCTCCTGCCCGGAAGCAGGAAATACCCCGGGGTCCATGAGGCGGACTGCATCATCGAACCGTATGTAGGACACCCAGTTGATATAACGTTCGAGCAGCGGCTGGTTGAAAACAGAGAACAGCCGTTTTGCCCGTGCCGGTATGCTCCGTTCCGAATGGGAGAGCGGGATCATGCCGGACAGGTTGTACAGCAGTTTCCGGACAGACCCGGGCACACGCTCGGAGAGCGTGGCTGCGATGAAACGGGTGTAGCCTGCAAACAACTCATCCCCGCCGTCTCCGGTGAGGGCGACGGTGACATGCTGGCGGGTAAGGTTTGATACGATATAGGTCGGTATGGCCGATGCATCCCCGAACGGCTCGTCGTAGTGGTAGATAAGCTTCTGAATCAGGTCGATGGTAGAGGGGGTGACGACAAAGGTGTGGTGATCCGTGTTGAACTTTTTGGCGACGAGGGCAGCGTAGCTGGTTTCATCGTAACACGCGTCTTCCGAAAACCCAATGGAAAACGTTTTGACCGGTGCATCCGTCAGCCTGCTCATCAGCCCCGTGACGATGCTCGAATCGACCCCCCCGCTCAAAAAGGCACCGAGCGGCACATCCGACATCAGCCTGTTTTTGACTGCGCCGGTGAGCTTGAACCTCAGCATGGGATCGACCTGCGCAAAATTGCGGGCATCTGCATCGCTGTCCAGGATGTGCTGTTTCAGCGACCAGTATTCCCGGAGGTCCATGGTGCCGTTGCCCGTGCAAACAGCATACTGTGCCGGTGCAAGCTGCCGGATGCCTTTGTAGAAGGTCTGCGGAGGACGGGCATAGCCGTACACGAGGTAGAACGGGATCATCTGTTCGTTGACCGCCGTTTCCCCAGGCTGCAGCAGCGCGAGAATGGCCTTGATCTCGGAACCGAATATCAATTTGCGGCCGTCGTGGTAATAGTAGAGCGGCTTTTTCCCGGCCCTGTCCCTCGCAAGGATGAGGCGCTGATTCCGCCGATCGTACAGTGCCAGGGCGAACATGCCGTCGAGCATTGCAAGTGCGTCCTCTCCATACTGTTCATAGAGGTGGACGATGACTTCGGTATCGCTGTTTGAAACAAAGGTATGCGTCTGTTTCAACTGGTTCTTCAGTTTCGGAAAATTATAGATCTCTCCGTTGAAGACAATCCACACATCCCCGTTCTCATTGGAAAGGGGCTGGTTCGCAGATGCGGAAAGGTCGATGATCGAGAGCCTCCGGTGGCCGAGCCCGGCATGCATGCCCCGTTCGTTGTCGATAAAGATTCCGGACGCATCGGGCCCCCGGTGGACAAGGGTTTCTGCGGCGGCCTCCAGCGGCTGTCTGACAACCTGCCTGCCGTCAAAATAAACGATACCAACAATACCGCACACTACGCTATCCTCCCGAGCAGATAATAGCCCAACAGCTTAAAATATTCCATCATAACGAAGCGTCCCTCGTGCAGCCTGCTGTTCAGGCTGACGGTAGCACCATACGGCCTGTGCGAGGCGCAGGTGTAGATGCGGACACCCGTACCTTTGAAGAGCTGCTGGGCAACGAGGAACGCCCGGAGCTGGTGATACGGAGACGTCACGATCAGGATTGACCGGAAGCCGCGCCCGAGAATGATCGGTTTGGAAAAGAGGAAGTTTTCGTACGTTGTCCGGGCATTGGGTTCTATAATGATGGCCTTCTCCGGCAGGTGAAAATGCAGCGCTATCTTGGACAAAAATTCGCCGCTGTCTCCCCCTGAGCCGTAGCCCGTAAAGATGATGTACTTCGCATAGCCCTGCCTGTACAGTTCGACGGCTTTTTTTGTCCGCAGGAAGTATGGCTCCAGATCGCCGCTCAGGACGACGATCGCATCCGCCTGGTGCGGTGTATCGCCGAGGTAGAGTATCCTTTCCAGAAAAGGGTAGACAAAAAAAAGCGCTGCCAGCAGGACAATTAAACCGATGCCTGTATACATCAATAAGCGTTTCATGACCGTGACACTATACAGGAAACGCACCGGACAGTCTACAATAATGCCATCCACTCCAGCGTGCTGTGCGTGCGCCGCCGGTTGACGCCCCTGCGCGGATGTGATAATGAACCAAGAACGTGCTGCACCTCCGCAGACAGGGGCAGGTTCAG
>JAJYLM010000023.1 GCA_021787655.1 bacterium | reverse complement strand
CGCAGGGTCCCTGTACTCGCCGAACACCGCCCGCATGACATCCATGATCTCACCGATGGACGCGTATGCCCTGACTGCATCCAGCACCGGCGGCATGAGGTTGTCGCTGCCCTGCGCCGCGGCCCTGAGCCTGTCCAGCGATGCCTGCACCTTGTCCGCGTCCCGTGAGGCCCTGACGTTCTGCGTCCGCTGGATCTGGCTGCGCTCGACCTCTGCCGGGATTGTCAGCGTGGGGATCGTCTCCTTCTCCTCCATGGTATACCGGTTGACGCCGACGACGACCTTGTCCTTTGATTCGACCTGTTTTTGGAACCGGTAGGCAGCATCCGCTATCTCCATCTGGGGATAGCCCTTTTCGATCGCAGCGACGATGCCCCCCATCCGGTCGATCCTGCCGATGTAGTCCTGTGCTTCCTGCTCCATCATGTCCGTGAGCCGCTCGACAAAGTACGATCCACCGAGCGGGTCGATGACATTCGCGACGCCGCTCTCCTCGGCGATGATCTGCTGGGTCCTCAGCGCCACGGTCACGGCCTGCTCCGTCGGGAGCGCGAGTGTCTCGTCCATGGAATTCGTGTGCAGGGACTGGGTTCCCCCGAGGACCGAGGCGAGTGCCTGGATCGCGACGCGGACGACGTTGTTCATCGGCTGCTGTGCGACGAGGCTGCACCCGGCGGTCTGGGTGTGGAACCTCAGGCGCAGGGACTCCTCTTTCTTTGCATGGAACCGTTCCTTCATGATCCGGGCCCACATCCTCCGCGCTGCCCGGAACTTCGCTATCTCTTCGAAGAAGTCGTTGTGCGCGTCGAAGAAGAACGAAAGCCGGGGCGCGAATTCGTCCACGTCGAGGCCGCGGTCGCACCCTGCCTGCACATAGGCAATGCCGTCTGCAAGCGTGAAAGCAAGCTCCTGTGCAGCGGTCGAACCTGCTTCCCTGATGTGGTAACCGCTGATGCTGATCGTGTTCCACCGCGGAACATGGACGGTGCAGTACTCGAAGATGTCGGTGATGATCCGAAGGGACGGCACCGGCGGGTAGATCCATGATTTCTGTGCAATGTACTCCTTGAGGATATCGTTCTGGATGGTGCCGCTGATCACCCGCGGGTCAACCCCCTGTTTCTCGGCGACTGCAATGTACATCGCAAGCAGGACAATGGCAGGGGCGTTGATGGTCATCGAGGTGGTAATCCGGTCGAGCGGGATGTCCTGAAACAGCCGCTCCATGTCCTGCAGGGTATCGATGGCAACGCCGCACTTGCCGACCTCGCCGGCAGACCGCGGGTGGTCGGAATCGTACCCCATGATCGTCGGCATGTGGAAGGCAACGGACAGACCTGTCTGGCCGTGCGCCAGCAGGTACTTGAACCGCCGGTTGGTTTCCTCTGCCGTGCCGAAGCCCGAGAACTGCCGCATGGTCCACAGCCTGCCCCGGTACATGGTGTCGTACACGCCGCGCGTGAAAGGATAGGCACCCGGCATGCCGAGCTTCTCATCGTAGTCAAAGCCCGGAATATCTCCGGGTGTGTACACGGGATCAAGCTCTGTGTCCGAGAGCGTGGAAAACCTCTTGAGCCTCGCGCCCGAAAACCGATGCTTATCTGTACCTTTATTTTTCGATGCCATTTCTCGCCGGTACCCCTTTTTGATAGTAGTGCTTGATCTCCTTCATCTCCGTGACGAGGTCTGCCATGTCCAAAATCTCCTGGCGTGCATATCTGCCGGTGATGATCAGCTCGACGTTGGCAGGTTTCTGCCGGATAAGCCCGATCGCCTGATCGAGGGGGATAAGACCGAAGTCGATCGCAACGTTGAGCTCATCGAGGATCACGATATCGTATTGCGCACCGAGGAATGCCTGCTGTGCCCGGTCGATCCCCTGCTGCGCCATCCGGATGTCTTCTTCGGACGCGCCGCCCTTTTTGATAAAGTGGGGCCCTCCTGACTGCACGATCTCGAGGTACGGTTCCAGCATCTTCTGTACCTTCAGTTCTCCGTAATCTATCTTGCCCTTCATGAACTGGATCATGATGGTCCTGAAGCCGTGCCCTGCTGCGCGCAGTGCCATGCCCAGGGACGCTGTCGTCTTGCCCTTCCCGTTGCCGGTGTATACCTGGATAAAGCCCGGTCCTTCCATGGTCTTCTTCCTACAGGTTTTCGAAAAACTGAATCAGAAACCGCACGCCTGCGCCGGTAGCACCTCTCTTGAAGTATGCCTTCGGTTTCTCGAGGTACGCGGTACCCGCGATATCGACGTGTGCCCAGTGTGCCTTGCCGATGAATTCCTTCAAAAAGATGCCGCCCTGGATCGTGCCTGCCCAGCGCGAGCCCGAGTTCCTGATGTCTGCGACATCGCTCTTGAGCAGGTCCCTGTAATCGTCCCACAGCGGCAGCTTCCAGAGACGGTCACCGCTCTGTTCGCCTGCCTGGATGAGCCGGTCGATGAGCGCGTCGTCCGTGCCCAGGATGCCGCTGGCCTCGCTCCCGAGTGCAACGACGCACGCCCCGGTCAGGGTTGCAAGGTCGATGAGGGTCGCCGGGTTGAAGGTTTTCACTGCATAGGAGAGTGCATCCGCAAGTATCAGCCTGCCCTCCGCATCCGTGGAAATGATCTCGACCGTCTTGCCGGAGAGCGTCCTGACGACATCCCCGGGCTTCTGTGCCCGTCCGCCGGGCATGTTTTCGGTCAGCGGAATCACCGCGGCAAGATTGATGTTCATGCCGAGGCGTGCTGCGAGGATGACGGTCATCGCCACTGCCGCAGCACCCGCCATATCGAACTTCATGTCTTCCATTCCGCTGCTCGGTTTTATGGATATACCGCCGCTGTCGAAGGTAATGCCCTTGCCGACGATGACGTGGGTGCCGGCCTTTTTGCCGCCGCGGTATTCGAGGACGACGACCTTCGGCGGCTCATAGCTGCCCCGGGCGACCCCGAGGAAGGCGCCCCATCCGGCCTTTTCGAGCACCGGCTTCTCGAGCACCCTGACCCTGATCCCGGCCTTTTTTGCCTTGCTTGAGACGACCTTCGTAAAAATGGACGGGGTCATCAGATTGCTCGGGGCGTCCGCGAGGTTGCGGGCTTCGTTCGCAGCCCCGGAAATGAGCACCATGCGGTCGATGACCTTCTGGGACGCCCTGGCGCCGCCGCTGGTGTACAGGAGCACGGTTTTGACAGCCGGGTTGTTCTTCTTCCCGGATGTTTTCAGTTCATCGTACGAATATGCGCCAAGGACAATGCCCTCGGCAACCGCCCCGGCAGCCTCGTCCGCCCGGACGCGGGCAGCTGCAGGCAGGAGTGCTGCGACGGTTCCTGCCGATACAGCCTCTGCCTCTCTGATAACTGCTGCACCGTACCGTCTGAACGATTCAACCGATGCCGCAGGGGAGTCATCGAGCTTGATGAGTGCATGCCAGCTCCCGCTGCTGTCCAGAAAACGTATTCCGTTTTTTGCTTCCTTGAGCCCCGGTTTTACGGCCTTTGCCGTCTCCGGATCCAGCGCAGTGAGCACTGCGCCCGTATCGTCCTTGAAATACCCATGCACCACAAGCCCGGCTTTTGCCTTTCTGTAATCACCAGCACCAGACAGTATCTTCATGTTCCTTGCTCTCCTCCTTGAGTTCCGCACCACTGCCGATGTGATCCCAGGTCAGGGTGCCGTGTTTTGGTCATTCTGTATCTTTATAGAACGACGGGTCAACATATTTTGGTTCGAAACCGGGAGCAGCAGCGTCGCTGATCCTGCTGATGGAAGACATGGTGATCTCGAGCCAGCCTGACGTCGTGAGCAGGCTGACTGCAAACTCTGACACGTCCTTGAGCGTGCCCTTGTACACAATGCCATTGGCAATGATCTCGACATTTTTCCCGATGAGTCCGCGCAGATCCGTCATCCCTTTCTCCTGTTTGTACTATGATAAAAATATGTATGAAATGCAAGCTTTAAAGATATAAAATTTCTCTGCATTGTCCGGCAACTGGACGCAACTGACGATAATACAAGCAGTTAGACCAATGTGATCTTGGTCATTGACAATTATTTTAGTGTATGAGAGGTATGAAAAAAAGGAGGGAGTTTTATGAAGAACATAAAAATATTGACAATAGTCCTGCTGGCTATCGGATTGGCCAGTGCAGGCATAGGGTGCGGCAGCTCATCAGGCGGATCGTCAGGCAGCCAGGTATCATCAGGGGTGAACGCCCTGCCGCCGGCAAACCTGACCGTACAAAACGTCGGCAGTGCTGCAGGTCAGGCCGTTCAGGGAGCAGACAAGACGCCGCCGAGCGATGTTTCGACCATTACGTCGAGCACAGTCAGCAGCTCAACGAGCGGGAACATTCCGACCTTGTCCCTTTTGCTGAAGGGCCTGGGCGGTTCTGTCGTGGTAAAGCCCCAGTCAGCGAAAGGCGCGACTGTGAATGCACTGTCATTGTTCCAGCAGGCAACGACGTCCGGCACCTGCGCACCGTCGTCTATGTCAGCGACCAGTGGTTCAGGTGCGGTGAATGTTTCGGTTACCTGGAATAACGTTTCGTGTACCTTCTCAACCGAAACCATGACCATCAACGGAACAATCGGTGTTACCGGCACCTATGACACCTCCCTCGGCAACATTGATCTCACCGAGACGATGAACATCCAATTTACCTTGAATGATCCGAGCTACGGGTACAATGAATCGGTCAGTCTCAACGGCACAGACTCAATAACAGGCGCCGGCGTTATCGCAGGGACTACCAGTATCACCTACTCTGACAAGGGACACACAGCAATCAGTGCAACATACTCCGGCACGAGCGGAAGCTATACCATAACAGGATGGATCGACGTCGATGACACATTTACCGGCACGCCGTCACAGATTATTTATGGATTCGCCGACGGCACCGAGACGGATTCAGGCAGTACAAAGATCGGTACCTACGGCACCGGAACGATTACCATGACAACATCCGGAATTCCGGCGACCTCTGTGACCGTGAACGGCAGCGGTTTATTCGGCGTGTCAGTATCTTCGGGAACGTCGAAATACTCCGGCAAGGTCAATGTAACGTACGACAACATCGTCTTTAACTCCAGTGTGTGCACGGGCTATCCGTCGAGCGGTACAATGACGGTTGCGGGGAAAAACACCTTTGTGTTTACCTTTGACGGCCAGACGTGCGGATGTGCCGCAGTAACGGAAAACGGTACTCCGACACCAAACTCCCCGCTTTGCTATTTCTGATAGCAGGGGACCATTTAACTGATAGAGAGGGGCGGCGCAAGCCGCCCTGTTTTTTTGTCCGGCGCCTGTTTTGTGCGGGGGTATGCCGGACGCACGCATGAACATATCCGCTTGCTTATCAGGATGATATTTGATACATTTCAAGGTACTTTACTGAAAAGGAGAGACTATGAGATTGAAAAGTGCAGCAGTTGCAATAGCAGTGCTGTTGTTGAGCAGTGCTGTTGCATTTGGTTCGAACAACGAATCGGGATTGAAAGAAAAGATAGCGGTGTACATGCGCAAGGCATTCAATATACCGCCGAATGTCAAGATAGCCATCGGCTCGATTACGCCGTCCGGCGTGCCCGGTCTGGACAAGTCCGTCGTGAACGTTTCCATCGGGGAACGGAAGCAGACGCAGGACATCTATATATCGCACAACGGCAAGTATCTTATCCTCGGCAAGGTCTATAACCTGAACGAGGACCCTCTGAAAGAGACGTGGAGCAAGATAACACTGAAGGGCTCGCCGGTGCGCGGAGCAGAAGGCGCAAAGGTCACGGTCGTTGAATTTACGGATTTCGAGTGTCCGTTCTGCGGCAGGGCGTACAGTACTGTTGAGGACCTTCTCCTGAAGTATGCGGGCAAGGTCAAGCTCGTGTACAAGAGCTATCCCCTGCCCATGCACCCGTGGGCGATGAAGGCAGCGATCGGCGCGGATTGCGCGTATGAACAGAACCACACCGCGTTCTGGTATTTTTACGATCACCTGTTCCAGGAGCAGGGCTCCATAACCCCGGAGAACGTCGATGACAAGCTCAAGGGGTATGCGAAGGACACCAAGCTGAACGCGGGAAGGTTCGACACCTGTCTTGAAAAGGAACAGACGAAGCCCATGGTAGAACGGGACGTCCAGGAGGGAAACAACGTGGGTGTCAGTGCGACGCCGACCTTTGTCATCAACGGGCGGATCGTGCAGGGTGCACAGCCCGAAGAGGCATTTGTCCAGATCATCAACGAACTGCTGAAATAGCGGCTGGAGGGCAATCTCCCGCACGGGCGGTTGCACCGGAGCTGCGGCAGGCGGTAACATGCCACGATGAAGAAAAAAAATAGCATGAAGCGGACACTGGTTGCCCCGTCTCTCCTCGCGTGTGATTTTTCAAGACTGGCGGATGAAATAAAAGCGGTGGAAAAGGCGGGTGCAGACCTGCTCCATATCGACGTCATGGACGGACGGTTTGTACCGAACATCACCATCGGCCCGGGGGTTGTCAGCGCGATCAGGAAGGTGACCCGGCTGCCGCTCGACGTGCACCTCATGATCGTCGAGCCCATGGACCACATCAGGAGTTTTATCGATGCAGGCGCCGATATCATAACCGTGCACCTCGAGGCGTGCAGCCATCTCCATAAAGCGGCCGCCATGATAAAAGACGCAGGGAAAAAAGCGGGCGTGTCCCTCAACCCCGCGACCCCTGTGGTAATGCTGCGGGACATTCTGGAAGAGCTGTACCTTGTCCTCATCATGACCGTGAACCCCGGGTTCGGCGGTCAGAAGTTCATTCCCTCTGCCCTGAAAAAGATCGAGGAGCTCGGATCCATGAAACGCGGACTGAATCCTTCACTCCTGATCGAGGTGGACGGCGGCATCAATGTCCAGAATGCCGCATCCGTGACGAAGGCCGGGGCCGACATCCTTGTTGCCGGGACCGCGGTTTTCGGCTCGGAAAGCTACCGGCACGCGATCGGAAGGCTGAGGTCCCCGGCAGACCGGTAGGGAGAAGGAGACTGCGGCAGGCCCTGTTTCGTTCCGGCAACGGGATCGGACAGGTGCCGCGGAAGCAGGGAAACAGCCAGGCACAGGTGATGAAAAAAGGTTTATTTGTAACATTTGAAGGCATCGACGGATCAGGGAAGACGACCCAGCTTGAACTGCTGGAACAGGAGCTTGCGTCCCGGATCCCCAGGGTACGCACGATACGCGAGCCCGGCGGTACGCCGACAGGGGAACGCATACGTGCCCTGCTTGCGGACCGGGGGCTCAATATCCTGCCTCCTGCAGAGCTGCTGCTGTTCTTCTCGAGCAGGGTCCAGCTCATCGATGAGCTGATCGAGCCAGAACTGAGAAAGGGCAGCGTCCTGCTGTGCGACAGGTTCCACGATGCAACGGTCGCCTACCAGTGCTACGGCAGGGGGCTGAGCCTGGATACCATACGCATGCTGGAGCAGGCCTTTGTCCTGCCGGTGAAGCCGGATATCACCTTTTTGCTCGATTGTTCCTTCACGACCGCGGCGAAGAGGATGTCTGCCCGGGGTGCACGGGCACGGATCGAACTGATGGACAGGGCATTCTTCGAGAGGGTGAGGGAAGGCTATCACGCAATAGCGCGGCAGGAACCGGAGCGGGTCATTGTCGTCGATGCCGCCGGGAGTGCTGCAAAGATCCATGCGCACATCAGCGAACTGTTCTTCCGGCGGGCAGGCGGTGTGCAGGCGCGGTCCGGGAGAGGGGCATAACCATGTCGCTGCAGGACGTCAAAGGCCAGGCGCGGGCAATCGCCATCCTCAGGAGGATCATCGGGAACGGCAGTATCAACAGCTCGTTTCTCTTCTCCGGGAGACAGGGCATCGGGAAGCACCTCGCCGCAGCCGGCATGGCAAAGGCCGTCAACTGCACCGGCATACGGCAGGAACCGTGGATCTCCGATGACACCTGCGAAAGCTGCACGAAGATCGACGGCAATATCCATCCCGACGTTCTGCAGCTTGAAATTCCCCTTCCCGACGAAACATCGCAGATGGACGCAGTTGTCCAGGCCATTGCGTGGATCAACACGCCCCTGTTCGAGGGCAGGCAGAAGGTCCTGATCGTGGATGACGCCTCGGAGCTCAACATCCACGCGCAGAACGCGATGCTGAAGACCCTCGAGGAGCCGCCCCCGTGGTCCACGATCATCTTCGTCGCAGCATCACCTGCCCGGCTGCTGCCAACGGTACAGTCACGGCTGATCAAGGTCGGGTTTAACAGGCTTTCCGAAGAGGTGATACGTGAGATCCTTTCCTCGGTCACGCCGTTGAACGGGGAACAGATAAACTATGTGAGTCTTTTTGCGGACGGCAGTATCAGGTATACCACGCCCGGCGATATCGAGCACGATGTCAGAAGCATCGTCACGCTGCTGGGGGAGGTGCGGGAACCGGATTCCATGGTAAAACTTGCCGAAAAATTCAAAGCGCCGTCATACAAGGATAATTTTGATCAGATCCTCGGCATCGTACTGTCCTTTTTTCTCGATGCGGTCATTCTGCAGGCGACCCCCTCCCTGGTGAGGCTGCGGGGCTTCAGCGATGATATCAGGAAATTTGCGGATCGGTTCGGCCAGAGTGCCATCCTCCGTGCCGCGTGGTTTCTGGAGAAGGCGCGGTACGCCTCGGCACTCAACATCAGCCCGCAGATGATTATGGAACAAGCACTCTTTCAACTGACAGGTGATACACATGACCATTAAACGCGTTACAAAGATCCAGCCGGAGTTTTCGCACGAGCTTCAGTCCTACGATGCGTCGGCGTTCAGGCTGCAGAAACACCAGAAGGTGATTATAGAAACAAAGAACGGCATCTCGACCGGAAAGGTCGCTGTTGAGCCGTTCGAGACGGAGATGCAGGACGAGAACATCAAGACACTCCTGAAGGTCGTCAGGGCGTTTACGCCGGACGATGCAGAGAAGGAGCAGATCCTGCTGCAACGGGCAAAAGAGGCGAAGATGTACTGCCAGAACAAGGCGTCGGAACTCGGGCTGAACCTGTCCGTGGTCGACGTCAAGTTCTTCTTTGACGGGAGCGGTGCGCTGTTCTATTTCGTCTCCGAAACGCGCGTCGATTTCAGGGACCTGATCAAGGACCTGGCCAAGCGATTTCACACGCACATCGAGATGCGCCAGATCGGCGCCCGGGACAGGTCGAAGATCATCTGCGGGGTCGGCCCCTGCGGCAGGGAACTGTGCTGCAGCACCTTCCTGAAGAGCTTCACCTCGGTGACACTCAAGCACGTCAAGCCCCAGGGCCTGCCGCAGACCTACCACAAGCTGTCCGGCGTGTGCGGAAAATTCATGTGCTGCCTCACGTACGAGTACGATCTGTACGTCCAGTCGCTGGAGGCCCTCCCGAAAATCAACAAGAAAGTGACAACCCCGCTCGGGACCGGGGAGGTCGTCGGTCATGACGTGCTCGCGATGGACGTCATTGTTTTGCTCGAAAACGGCGAGAAGGTAAAGTTTAAACATACCGAGGTCAAGCTGAAAGGATTGTTCGGCTAAGGGGAGTATCGATGACGGAAGAACGGATCCTGAAACAGGAAAACAAGGGATTTTACATAACGACGCCGATCTACTACGTGAACGACGTCCCCCACATCGGCCACGCGTATACGACCGTTGCAGCTGATGTGCTGGCGCGGTACAAGCGCCTGTGCGGCGAGAAGGTGCTGTTTGCGACGGGTACGGACGAACACGGGAAAAAAATACAGCGCTCGGCACAGCAGCAGGGCAGGACACCCCGCGCCCTGGCGGATGAGGTTGTCCGGCGCTTCCAGGACGCCTGGAAGCTGCTCGATATCAGCTACGACGACTTCATCCGGACAACAGAGGATCGCCACGCCGCTGTCGTGCACGAGATGTGGAACCGGATGAAGGCTGCCGGCGATATCTATGAGGGGGTGTACGAAGGGTGGTACTGCGTTCCCGACGAATCCTACTGGACCGAGAAGGAACTCGTGAACGGCGCGTGCCCGGTGTGCGGCAGGGACGTGGAGAAGGTTCAGGAACAGGGATACTTCTTCAAACTCTCAAGGTATCAGCAGCGGCTGCTGGAGCATATCGAGACACACCCGGACTTTATCCTCCCAGCATCACGGAGAAACGAGATCCTCAGTTTTGTCAGGGAAGGCCTGAAGGACCTCAGCATCACCAGGGCAGGGTTTGACTGGGGCATCAAGGTGCCGGACAACCCGAAGCTCGTGATCTACGTGTGGCTCGATGCGCTGCTCAACTACCTGACGGTCGCCGGCTTTTCCCGTGACGGGGAAAGGTTCAAACAGTTCTGGCCGCCCAGCCTCCACATCGTGGGCAAGGACATCATCAAGTTTCACGCCGTGTACTGGCCTGCATTCCTCATGTCCGCAGGCATACCGCTGCCGGAGCACATCGTTGCGCACGGATGGTGGACCTTGGGAGACGTCAAGATGAGCAAGTCCCTGGGCAACGTGGTCTCTCCGGAGTCCCTCGTCAGCACCTACGGTACCGACGCAACGCGCTATTTTCTCATGCGCGAAGTTCCCTTCGGTCTTGACGGCAATTTCTCCGACACTGCGGTGCAGACGCGCATCAACAGCGACCTCGCCAACGACCTCGGCAATCTGCTGTCGCGTGCGACCGGCATGGTTGTCCGGTTCGCCGGCGGCGTGCTGCCTGCCCCGGACACGGCAGACCAATTCGACACCGCACTGCAGCAGCAGTCAGCAGAACTTTCCGGTGCATACGATGCAGCGATGAACACGATAGAATTCCATGCAGCGCTCACGGCTGTCTGGGAGTTTATCCGCGGCGCGAACAGGTACGTTGATCAGACGAAGCCATGGCAGGACGCAAAGGCCGGCAACACGCAGCGGTTGAACACGCGGCTGTATCATACGATAGAGGCGACGAGGATTGCAGCAATCTACCTGATCCCGTTTATGCCCGGCACGGCACGCACGATCCTTGCCGCTGTGTCGCAGGAAACGAAGGGGCTCGGCCTGAAACAGCTGGCAGCATGGGGAGGTTCAGCCCCCGGTGTCAGTATCGCCCAGGCGCAGCCGCTGTTCGAGAAGAAGACAGACGCGCTGAAGGCAGGAGCCAATGCCGGCAGCAGTGCTGCGGAACCCCGGCAGCCGGCAGGACGGAAAAAAGGCACGGACGGACAGGGTCCTGCACAGAGTGCAGCCAAACCTGCTCAGCCGCCAATGATGACACCAATCATTTCTATCGATCAGTTCAAGACCGTGGAACTCAAGGTCGGTACTATCCTCAGTGCACAGAAGGTGGAAGGTTCCAGCAAGCTCATCAAGCTGGAGGTGGACATCGGGGAGAAACGGACCATTGTCGCCGGGATCGGCAAATCATACGCGCCCGAAGACCTTCCGGGCAAGCGCATCGTCGTCGTTGCGAACCTCCAGCCTGCAGAGCTGTTCGGCATTCAGTCGCAGGGCATGCTGCTCGCTGCAGGCGATCCCGAACATCTCGGTCTGCTCACCGTGGACAGGGATGCAGCGAACGGGACGAGGATCAAGTGAACCGGGAATTGTTCTTATCATTTCTCAGTCCATGTTTTTGCAGGGGCATATTGCACTATGCCCCTCCCGTAGTGCTCAAATACATTTATCGGGTTAACCGATAAAAAAAGGGCGGGATAACCCGCCCTCTCCATGAAAATTCAAAACTCAAAACTCAATATTCAAAACATAAACCACTTTATCAATTGCGCGACCATCCAACCGAATTCCATGTCACGGGCATTGCCGTAAAAGGTGTCATGATCGGGGTTGTCTGGAACATATCGTACATAGGCAGGGCTGTGGCATCAAACTCCGTCATCGGTGACAGGGTCTTGCCTGTGGACTGGCTCAGGATCATTTCTATAGTCCTCAGTGCACTCGCAAATCCGTAGTGTTCGGTCGAAATGTAGCTGTGTTTCGCATACGGGCTGACGACGAGGATGAACGACCGTTCCTGATCGACGTGATCGAACCCGGGCTGCGGGTCATCCTCGTCGATAAAGATTACTGTCGATCCCCAGTACGGGCTGTTGGCGATGGCCTGGACAACCGCCGCTGTGGCGGCATCATTTTCCGTGTACGCAGACGTCGGGGTGTCAGTCGGTTCGTATCCGTCGTCTCCTAATGACATAAATACAAAGGCTGGTAAACTATTGGTTTGAACGACATTCTTAATAAAGTAATTTGCCTTTGTCACATCGCTAAAATCATTGCCGCCGTAGGATTGATCAATTTCAGGCATTAAATTTAACGGATTATTATTGTTAAACGGGCCATTGTAGATCGAGGGCATGCCCTGTCCGAAGACGGAGAATGATATGCCTGCCTTGCTGAGCTGATCGAAGATCGTTCCGCTCGGTACCGACGCAATGGGTTCGCCGGAGTCTCCCGCCCTGTTGAGCCCCCCGTAGCCTGTGTTGATGGACCAGATCCTCTGGAGGTAATCACTGATCATGCCCTGGAATGACATGGGATGGCCTGCGATCGAGGGGACGATATCGAGGTAAAAGTTCGTATCAAGGGCGAACTGGTTTGCAAGTGCGAAGGTGTTGGGTATGGTAAATCCGATACCAGAATAGCCCGATATTGTGCATCCATACTGTGACGGCAGGGCATTGAAGGCTGCAATGCTGTCCGCGCACAGGAACGGGCAGGGGACAGGTTCTGTGTTTGCCTGGGTGACGAAGAGACCAAATTCCATATCAGAGGTCTTGTTTTCTCTGAGAATATAAACGACATGTTTAATATTTGACCAAGCGCTCAGGATGTTTGCTGGCACGGGGGGCTGCGGGTTTATGCCTGGGACGAAGTCGTTGGTGAGCACCTGAGTGGTGTAGATGGCGAGCTGGGCGGTTGACGGCTGTGGTATGTCTGATACAGAGCCGAAACAGAACCATACGTAATCTGGAAAATCGAGAATATTGTTTATACTCGCGGGTACATATGGCCCGTGTCCAACGCCGTACATATTTGCAACGAAGATATGGTTGTTCGCGGTGTCGACTGCAACACCGGATGGATACACGGCAGTCGGTATCCTGCCCACGACCTGGTTTGTGACCGTATTAATGACGGCAATGGCATTGTCAGCACCCATGGAAACGTACAGGTACTGCCCGTTGGCCGAGAGCGCGAGGTTATTCGGCAGTCCGCCCATGGAGGGCTCGGTGACGAACGTGGCAAGCGATATGGTGTCAGACACTGTATTGGTCGACGTGTTGATGACGCTGACCGTATCGCTCAGTGAATTGGCAACGTACATCTTGCTGCCGTTCAGGGCCGATACAATAGCTGCCGATCCGGACTGGTCCAGTGGTATTGTTGTGACCGTGGCCGGGGTTCCGGTGATCGAGAATACGGTCACCGTGCCGGTGCCGTTGTCGGTCTGGCGATTGCACACGTACGCATATTTTCCGTCCGGTGTAATGGCAACGGCCCATGGATAATATCCACCGGTTTTCAGGGTGAATGTCTGTGTGCCTGTTGAGAGGTTGATGATCGAAACTGTTTCGCCCGGCCACTGGTTACCCGTCGTATCATACTCTACGTTGTTTGCAGTGATCAGCGTGTTACCATAGACCGCAATGCCTGCGGCCGTAGGCCAGACCTGCGTCGGTGTGCCGCCGAAGAAGGTTGTGGAAATGTACGGCTGCAGCGGGATGGCCTGCTTGAATTTCAGGCTCCTGCTCGCGCTGATGCCAACATCCAGCACGTACCCGTGCTGCGACTGTATGCCGGGCACGTAGACGTCCGTCCCCGTGCTGTTGACGGCCATGCCGTCGAAGCTCTCATACCCGAGTGCTGTTGTCAGCGAGAGAGAGGATGCAATCGAATCATTCGATGTGTTTATTGCTGTTATCATGTGACTTTTGTTTGCGTACGTAACCCACCCTGTACTCAGGACAAGCGCTGTTTTTCCATCAGGTGTCACGGCAATCTCGCTCGGCTGCGGGATGCTTTTACGCAGTGGTGATGTGAATGAACTGTTTCCGATCTGGACGCCTGCCGGGCTCAGGGAATAGCCGTTTGCTCCCCAGTATGGGGTGGCCGGAGCCGGAACCGGAGGCGGGTTCGAACTTGAGCTTGTTCTTCCGCAGCTGCTGAGGGCTGCCAAACCGATGAAAAACGTTGCGGCAATCAGTGGAATTGCGTGTCTTTTCTTCATACAACCTCCCCTTTTAATATTGTACGTACAACAGATTACTGCAATTTACAACAGGGCGTTTGCCCCGCGCGGATCCGGCACGATCTATGCGCAGCCCGTGGCAGGCTGCGCCGCTCTTATGATTCAGCCTCTTTTTGCTCCGCCTTTTTTTGGATTGCCGATTTCTTGCTGAGTTTGAGCCTCTTCTGCTTTCTTCTCTGCTTCCTGCGAAGCTCCCGGTCTTTTTCTCTCATACATGCTCCTTTTTATCAAACGGCCTTGTGTATCTTGCCGGACTTAATGCACTGCGAACAGACGTAGGCGCTCACGACACTGCCGTCCAGAACGATCTTTATCTTCTGAAGATTGGGTTCCCATCTCCGCTTGGTCTTGTTGTTCGCATGACTCACCTTGTTGCCGTACAGCGACCCTTTGCCGCATACTTTACAAACCTTTGCCATTGTTCTCCTCCATGGTTCTACGTAATCACATTTTCCGCCCTTCTTCAATGCTCAGGAAACGAAGGTACGCGGAAGGTACTCTATTTACCGTTCCTGAATTATTTTTGCAATCTCTTTTATTGCGTCCGGGAGCTTGTCCGTGGCAGGGCCTCCGGCCTGGGCAAAATCCTTTCTGCCGCCGCCGCTGCCGCCGACAATGCCGGCCAGGCGCCGGGCTATGTCCCCGGCATTGTAACGCTGGGTCAGATCGCCGGTAACGAACACCACGATGGTTGCCTTGCCGTTGAGGACGATCCCCAGGGCGCCGATGCCAGACTGCAGCTTCTGCTTGACTGCATCGGAAAGCATCCTGACGTCGTCGAGCGTACCCTGATCGATAACGGCGCTCACGATCCGTACACCGTTGACGGTCTGGGCTTTTGCAAGGAG
Organism: bacterium; assembly: GCA_021787655.1. Lineage (GTDB taxonomy): Bacteria > JAMCPX01 > JAMCPX01 > JAMCPX01 > JAMCPX01 > JAJYLM01. Next base: position 5,169 of record JAJYLM010000023.1, on the reverse strand, counting down.
GCTGCCGGACATATCGGCAAGGGACTGTGCCGAACGGGTGCCGGATTTCTCAAGCTGCCGTATCGCCTGCTGCTGTTTCTGCACACCGGTCAGGACGTCGGTCTCCGATGTCCCGAGCGCCGAAGCGATCTCTTTTATGAGCGACATCTTCTCCCGCACGAACCGGTATGCAACATCGCCGGTCAGCGCTTCGATCCGTCTGACGCCGGCGGAAACGGACGACTCCCTGGTAATGACGAACAGGCCGATATCGCCGGTACGTTTGATATGGGTGCCGCCGCACAGCTCCTTGCTGATCTTGCCGATGGTTATGACCCGGACGATATCTTTGTATTTTTCGTCAAACAGCGCGATGGCACCCTCCTGCACTGCGTCGTTCAGGGAAGAAAAGGTGATGCTCACATCGTGGTTCTCACGCACCCACTGATTCACAGTCGCCTCGACCTTGAGCAGTTCCTCTGCGGAGAGTGCGCGGTTGTGGTTGAAATCGAACCTGAGACGGGACGGGTTGACCGAAGATCCTGCCTGTGCAATGTGCGACCCGACCCACTTCCGCAGCGCAGCCTGGAGCAGGTGTGTTGCCGTGTGGTTGAGCGCGGTCGCCTGCCGGGCTTCCCTGTCGACCGACAGCTCGGCATGCTGGCCCTGCGCAAATCGCCCGTGTTCGACCCGCCCCTGGTGGGCGATGAGACCTTCGACCGGTTTAATGGTGTCAGTCACCAGAAATTTGTTAACCCCCGCAGTAATGGTACCCGTGTCTCCGGCCTGGCCGCCGGATTCTGCATAGAACGGCGTTTCCTTGAACAGGAGCACGCCCTCCTCGCCTGTCCTGAGCTCGTCCGCAGGCTGGCCGTTGCTGAGGATGAACTGGACCGGTGTTTTCAGGGACAGCCTCCGGTAGCCGACGAACTCCGTCGGACCCCCGGACTGGAGCAGCTGGCTGTAGACCCCCGTATCTTTGCCCCCGGTTGCTCTGCCGAACCTGCTCGCCTCCCGTGCCTTCTGTTTCTGCTCCTCCATGAGGACGTTGAACCCTGCATAATCGATACTGACACCGTTCTCCCGTGCGACGTCTCCGAGGATATCGATGGGGAAGCCGTAGGTGTCGTAGAGACGGAAGGCAAACCCGCCGTCGATTGCAGACGATCCGGAAGCTGCGAGCTTGTGCAGGTGGTCGTCGATAAACGAAAGGCCGCGCTCGAGGGTCGTGAGGAATTTCGCCTCTTCGTCCTTGAGCGTAGCACTGATGATGTCCTGGTGGGCCGCGAGATCGGTGTACGTGTCACGGTACTGGCGTATGACGGAAGGCACGGCCGTGAACAAGAGCGGCTCGCGCATGCCGATCATGAAAGCATACCTCAGTGCGCGCCGTATGATCCTCCGCACCACGTAGCCGCGCTGCTCGTTGGAGGGGAACACGCCGTCACTGATGAGGAATACCGCAGCCCTGAGGTGGTCGGCGATGACCCGCAGTGCCGTTCCGGAAAGCTTGTCCCGGTCCACGGTGGTATGGAGGATGCCGGACATGTCCGCGATGATGTTCCTGAAGATGTCGATGTCGTAGTTGCTGGTCACGCCCGAGAGCACGGCGCTGATCCTCTCGAGTCCCATGCCCGTGTCGATGCTGGGCCGCGGAAGCTTGTCCATGGTACCGTTCTGCTGCCGGTTGAACTGCATGAAGACGAGGTTCCATATTTCGAGGTACCGGTCGCAGTCGGACCCGATGCCGTCGTCCGGATGTTCGCAGGGTACCGCTTCGCCCTGGTCGAAGATGATTTCCGAGCATGGCCCGCAGGGGCCGGTGTCACCCATTGACCAGAAGTTGTCCTTCTCACCCATACGGACGATATGTCCCGAGGGGACCTTGATGTCGTTGTGCCAGATACCGTAGGCCTCGTCGTCGTCGTTGAACACAGTGATCCAGAGCCGTTCCGACGGCAGCCGGAAGCGTTCGGTCAGGAGTTCCCAGGCAAACCGGATTGCATCTTTTTTGAAATAGTCGCCGAACGAAAAATTCCCGAGCATTTCGAAAAAGGTGTGGTGCCGTGCCGTATAGCCGACATTCTCGAGGTCGTTGTGCTTGCCGCCGGCGCGGACGCATTTCTGCGAGGTGCACGCCCGTGCATAGTCCGCCGTCTCCTCGCCGGTGAAAACCTTCTTGAACTGGACCATGCCTGCGTTGGTGAAGAGCAGGGTCGGGTCGTTCTGCGGGATGAGGGAAGAACTCGGGACCAGCCGGTGCCCGTTGGAAACGAAATAGTCCAGGAAGATGTCTCTAATCTCTTTCGTGTTCACGGATCAAAACTTTTCTATCTTGAACTCGTCGTTGTTGCCGGAATCGGATTTTTTGTCGAAATCCTCCCACGTCATATCGGAGGTGGACGTAATGCCTTTCACCCTGAGGGCGAAGTCATCCGGGTTGGTCGACTGCCGGAGCGCCTCTTCATACGTTATGAGGTTCTGCCGGAACAACTGGAGCAGGGACTGATCGAACGTCTGCATACCGTAAGTCGTAAAGCCCTTGGCTATGGTGTCGTGGACTTCCGAGATCCTTTCTTCGTCGGCGATCAGCTCCTTTATCCTGGCAGTCGCGATCATGACCTCGATCGCCGGTACCCGTCCCTTGTTGTCCGCCTTGGGCACGAGCCTCTGCGAGATGACTGCCTTCAGGATGGACGAGAGCTGCAGCCGGACCGCTTTCTGCTGGTAGGGAGGGAAAATGGAGATGACCCGGTTGATCGATTCCTTGGCGTCGAGCGTGTGCAGGGTGCTGAAAACGAGGTGGCCCGTCTCTGCGGCAGTGATGGCCGTCTCGATGGTTTCGAAGTCACGCATTTCGCCGACGAGGATGACATCCGGGTCTTCCCGAAGTGCGCTCCGCAGGGCCGTTGCAAAGCTTTGCGTATCGACGCCCAGCTCCCGCTGGTTGACGATGCTCTTCTTGTCGCGCAGCAGGTATTCGATGGGGTCTTCGATGGTCATGATATGGCAGGTCCTGTTTGCATTGATGTGGTCGATCACCGAAGCGAGGGTCGTCGATTTGCCGCTGCCGGTCGTCCCGGTGACCAGGACAAGGCCTCTCTGTTCCTGGGCGATTTTTTCGATGACCTTGGGAAGGTTCAGCTGGTCGAATGACGGGACACCGAACGGAATGACCCTGAACACGGCGCCGATGGTTCCCCGCTGCTGGAAGATGTTGACCCTGAACCTGCCCAGACCGGGCACACCGTACGCCATATCGAGTTCGTAGCTGGTCTTGAATTTTTCCCGCTGAACGGGCGTCATGATGCCGAAGGTCATCCTGCCGAGGTCCTCGGGCGTCAGCCGCGGGGCTTCCTTGTACGGCACGAGCGACCCGTTAATCCTGAAAATGGGGGGCAGTCCTGCCTTGAGGTGTATATCCGATGTGTTTGCCTTGGTTGCGATCTTAAGGATGTCATTTAATTCCATTTACGCCTTCTCCTGTTCCCTCTTCTGTCCCTTTTCATTTTTGACGAGGCCAAAATGCTGTCGTATCTTTTCCTCTATTTTCTCGCATAGTTCGGCGTGCTCTTTCAAGAACAATCGTGTGTTGTCCCTGCCCTGGCCGATCCGCTCGTTATTAAAGGTATACCACGCCCCGCTCTTATCTATTGCCTTGATCTCCGCACCGATGTCAATGATCTCGCCGATCCTGGAAATGCCTTCCCCGTAGTAGATGTCGAATTCGCTTTCCCGGAACGGGGGTGCGACCTTGTTCTTGACGATCTTGACCTTTGTCCTCGTTCCTATGATGGCGTCGCCCTCCTTGATGTTGTTGACACGGCGGATGTCGATCCTCACGGATGCGTAGAATTTCAGGGCATTCCCGCCGGTCGTCGTTTCAGGGTTACCGAAGAACACGCCGATCTTCATCCGGATCTGGTTGGTAAAGATCACGGTGGTCTGCGTCTTGCTGATGTTTGCCGTGAGCTTGCGCAATGCCTGCGACATGAGCCGTGCCTGTGCGCCCATCTGAGCGTCGCCCATGTCCCCCTCGAGTTCGGCCTTGGGCACCAGTGCTGCGACGGAGTCGATGACGATGATGTCGATGGCGCCGCTCCTGACCAGGGTGTCCGTAATCTCGAGCGCCTGTTCCCCGGAATCGGGCTGGGACACCAGGAGTTCATCGACATTGACACCGAGCTTGCGCGCATAATTGATATCGAGGGCATGCTCGGCGTCGATGAAGGCCGCAACACCGCCGGCCTTTTGGGCCTCGGCGATGATATGGAGCGTCAGCGTGGTCTTTCCCGAGGATTCCGGACCGAAGATTTCGACGACCCTGCCTTTCGGGATACCCCCGACGCCGAGCGCGACGTCGAGACCGAGCGAGCCGGTCGGGATCACCGGCGTGTCGACGATGGCGCCGGTCGTACCAAGTTTCATGATACTCCCCTTGCCAAACTGTTTCTCGATGTTGGCGAGGGCCATGTCGAGTGCCTTCTTTTTACTCTGTGTGTCAATAACTGTCATCATGCCTCCTTTTTCAGACGTACCGTGTAGAATGGCCGGTAGACAACACCCTGGGGACTGAGCAGGCTCCGGAACAAGGTTACCCGGTCGACCAGGGAACTGGCTATGACAGCATCATTCCACAATCCTTTTCTTTTTTCAAGCACGGCCAGGGGAAACGGATCCCTGACCCGGCCGATGGTGATGTGCGGCGAAAACGGCCTGTCTTCCGAGTGCAGATCATGCAGGCGGGCTTCAAGCTTGTCAACGAGGGCCTGCACCTGCTCATGCCGGCCGATGCCGATCCAGATAACCCGCGGCCGTGCAGGCGAGGGAAATGCACCGATACCGCGCAGGTCGAGGCTGAACGGCGCACTGTCTCCGATCGCGTCCAGCGCCTCCTTCGCACGCCGGACCCCGGCTTCGTCGATGGAGCCGAGGAATTTCAGCGTCAGGTGTATGTTTTCCGGCCGTACCCATGCGATGCGTCCCCTCCCGGCCTGTTCCCTGCCGGCGCCGTTCAGCGTTTTTATGATCCCGGCGATTGCAGCGCGTGCGGCCTCTTCGAGCGGGAGTGCGATGAATGCCCGCAGCATGCCTATGCGATCTCGATAAAAAAGATCACGATACGGACAAGCACGTTCGAGGCAAGGCCCGCGGCGACATCGTCGAGCATGACCCCTGTGCCCCCGTGGA
>JAJYLM010000022.1 GCA_021787655.1 bacterium | reverse complement strand
GCTGTCTTTTTCGAACACCCCCATGTCCGTCACCAGGGTGCTCACCTTCCTGCCGGGCCCGGTGATGTACGATACGGTATCGACAAACCGCATCGGATTCAACGGACAGACGACAATCGTCTCCCGAGCCCCTGCAGTAACGTCGTTTCCGCCGCCTGACCCGACGAGAAATATGCCGTCGCCGACCCTCGTGGAATTGATATTTCCGAACCGGTCGATCTGTCCGGCGCCGATGATGCCGATGGCCTGGTTCGAGAAGCCGCCGACCATCAGGCCCAGTGCATCAAAAGCACTGGTCAGCATCTTGCAGGTCGGTATGTTCGCAAAGTTGAAAATAAAAGGGTTGCCGGGTCGCGGATAGTAACCGTAAAATCCGACCTCTGCGACCAGTTCCACGTCGATCATTTCCTGTTTGAGCCGGAGTGCGGACAGCCATGCAGCTATGTTGGAGTTGCCGATGCCCGCGAGTACGGTACGGTAGGATTTTTCCCGGATCTTTTCTTCGAGCAGCACCGCAGCCATGGCTGTCATCAGCTCGTTTTTCGACGGCTGTGCCGACGATGATACCGAACCGACGACGTCTTTGATCTCATCTGCCCACGACAATGGTTTTGCCTTTCCCTTGAGGTACACCAGCCGTTGACCGCCGAGCTTCCGGATGTACCCGTCATGGTCCGGTACACCGGTCACCCAGTCATGGATCCACTGATCGAGGGTGGGGATGGACTTCGCCGCCTCCCTGAATCCGAGAATGAAATCGTAATCCTCGCTGTAGCCGTCAAACTCTGCAAAACCGCTCTCCGCCATACCGCTCGGGTGTGAACCGAACTCCATGGGCACGACCGCCCGCACCAGGTACGACGGTATCTTCGACAGGTGCGAGTATTTCCGGATGACATCCTCGTCCACGATGTGCTCTGCCGAGATGATGACTCCGTTCCGGCTTGCATACGCGCCGTAGAACTCCTCTGCATAGGGCGGTGTGAAGATCGCATGGCCCGACCGGTCCGCGACAAACGCATGGTACAGGGAGATGTCGGGGTTGAGCGCCTTGAGGGCGCCGATCTCACCCTGCTGTGCGAACGGGGCAGGCAGCCGCCGGAAACTGTCCCGGTTTTCCGTCTCCATGGTGCTGTCCATAATGGAGTTGACCGGCATGAAGCCGGTCCCCAGGGCACCGGCCATGAGCCTGAGCGTAAACGCGAGTATACTCCAGTTCTCGATGTCCACCTGTTTGTTCAGGTAGAGGTTCTGCACGACGATGTTCGGCGTCGGTGACGGATACGGGTCGCCTGCATAGGTCGTCACGACCTTCTTCACCATGCCGAGGTGCATCATGACGATAATATGGTTGATGGCACCGAGGGTGATGATATCAAACCCGGGTTTTGACGCCGAAAACTGCCGTATGAGCTCATAGGACAGTCCGTACGGTATGCTGTTGGTTATGCCGATGTGGATGGACATGCCGGGTTGTATGAACCTCCTGATGGCCTCGTCCGCACACATGATCTTGTTATCCCCGTCTTCACGGGGGAGACGTGCAAATGAATCCAGTACCTCCAGTACTTGCTGTGAAGATTTATCCGTCATACGTCATGCTCCTTGTTACCGTGGTTCGAAAACATGCATTCCCCTTCCCGCACCTACGCTGATGCACCCTGCGTCAATGCCTGCCAGATACGCTCTACCTGCTCTCTCGTGTGTTCTCTGTCCTTCGAGTTGTCGATGACGTAGTCTGCCCTCTTCTGCTTCTCCTCGATGGGCATCTGTGCATGGATCCGCGAGAGGATGTGCTCGTACGGCATGTCCGGCGTCCTACCCTGGATGCGCTTTATCTGCGCCTCAGGAGTGCACACGACAACGATCACAGGCCTCAGCCAGCTCTCGGCACCTGCTTCGAACAGCAGCGGCACGTCGATGATCATGACCCCCGGCTGGTCCTGATGCCGTCTCATCTCCTCCGCAATCGTGGTGAACACATAGGGATGGATGAGCTGTTCGAGCCATTTCCTCTCGATGCTGTCGCGAAAAATGATATCAGCTATCTTTTGCCGGTCAGGTTCGTGGTCGCTGCCAAGAATGGCATTTCCGTACCTGCGCAGGACCTGTTCGTAGCCCTGCATCCCTTTGGACAGGTACGACCGTGCAAGCTCGTCCGCATCGACAAGAACGGCACCGAGAGACCCGAACATACGGGCAACCGTGGACTTGCCCGTGCCAATGCCGCCTGTCAAACCGACAATTTTCATGGCACGACCTTATGTTAAATTGACATATCTGTCAAGGACATACAACGGCCCGGCGCACCGGTACGACGTGCTGGAACGACGCTGTGCAGACGGTAGGGGCACAGTGCACTGTGCCCCTGCAAAAATATGAAAATGCAATAAAAAAAGGACGTGGAACAACTCCACGTCCTCGTCTCTGGGATCACCCGCAGAACCGGGTACCCCGGAATGCTACATATTATATCCTTCTTCACCGTGCTGCGTAATATCGAGCCCCATGACCTCTTCTTCCTGGGTCACCCGCAATCCCATGGTCGCATCGAGGACCTTCAGCAGAATGTAGGTCACGACGAACCCGTAGACGACGGTTGCAGCGACAGCGATGAGCTGGATCAGCAGTTGTTTTGGATTGCCGTACAGCAGGCCGTTTGCACCGCCCGCATTGATAGCCACGCTCGCAAAAATCCCGGTCGCAAGGGCTCCGAACGTACCGCCGACGCCGTGCACCCCGACAACATCGAGAGCATCGTCATACCCGAATTTCGGTTTCAGGCTCACGGCATAATAGCACAGCATACCCGCCACGAAACCAATGATAATAGCAGCCAATGGACCGACATAGCCCGATGCCGGCGTGATTGCAACGAGACCTGCCACGGAACCGCTCGCTGCTCCCAGCATGGTCGGCTTACCGCTCTTCTTCCACTCGATCAGGACCCACCCGAGCGTTGCTGCTGCGGCAGCCAACGTGGTGACGACGAACGCAGATGTTGCCAGTGCACCTGCCGAGAGTGCGCTGCCTGCATTGAACCCGAACCATCCGAACCACAGCAGCGAGGCACCGATAACGGTCATGGTGAGGTTGTGCGGAGGGTTGTGCTCCCTTCCGTAATTGTGCCGCTTGCCGATGATGAGCACGGCTGCCAAGGCCGATATGGCAGAGCTGATGTGCACGACAGTCCCGCCGGCAAAGTCGAGCGCACCGAGGTTATGTATCCAGCCGCCGGCGCCCCAGACCCAGTGCGCTATGGGATCGTACACGAGGGTGGCCCACAGCAGGATGAACACGAGGAATGTCTTAAACTTCATCCTCTCGGCAAATGCACCGGTAATAAGTCCGGGCGTTATCACGGCAAACATCATCTGGAATACCATGAATGCCTGGTGCGGTATGGTTGCGGCATAATCGGGATCAGGCGTCAGGCCGACATGGTTCAGTCCGAACCAGGCAAAGCTGCCGATAATACCATGGATGTCCGGACCGAACGCAAGGCTGTATCCCCAGAGTGCCCACTGGATGCTGATGACGCCCAGCAGAATGAAGCTCTGCATGATAGTGGCGAGAACGTTCTTCTTCCTCACCATGCCGCCGTAGAACAGCGCAAGACCCGGTGTCATGAGCATGACCAGGGCCGTTGCAACAAGCACGAACGCCGTATCCCCCGTGTTGATCGTATGCGCAGCGGCGGGCACCGCATCTGCAAACGCCATCGAAGGCATCAGCAGCGCACCAAGAAACAAACCTGTTGTTGAGAGAAATCTTTTCATAGTTACCCCTGTAATTGTGGATTATTTTCAAAATTGTTAAGTGCATGTTATATGCCAGCAGTTTTTGGGTAATTATACGACAATTTTGTCATATTTTGTGTACAAGATTGTCAACAATCGACAAAACAGAGGCGGTAAGAGAATGAGGATTTTGGAGACGTGCGGTTGGATTAACCCGAAACGTGCGTTGGAGCAATAAGGAAAGCACTCAGGGGCATAGTGCACTATGCCCCTTCATTAAAAAGGGAATGCAAGAAATCCCCCTTCATCACCTTTTGTTAAAGGGGGATTTTGTATCTTTAATGGATCTCCACCGAAGGCGAATCTTCCCCCTGGGCGGATCAGCCTTTGGCTGAATAAAAGAAATAAAAAAAGGACGTGGTACATGTCCACGTCCTTCTCGCTGGGATCGCCCGCAGAACCGGGTATCCCGGAATGTTACATGTTGTAGCCTTCTTCACCGTGCTGTGCGACGTCAAGACCGGAAATTTCCTCTTCCCGGGTCACGCGCAGGCCCATCACCATGTCGAGCACCTTGAGGATCACGACCGTCGCGATAAAGCTGTAGGCAGTGATCGCCAGGACACCGATCAACTGGACGACAAACTGCTTTGAATTACCGAACAACAGGCCGTTTGCACCGGCGGCATTGACCGCGAGGCTCGCAAACAGACCCGTGAGCAGTACTCCCAAAACCCCGCCGACGCCGTGAACACCGACCACATCAAGGGCGTCATCGTATCCGAACTTGAACTTGAGGTTGACGGTATAGTAGCACACGCCTCCGGCAACAAACCCAATGATAAGGGCTGCGATCGGGGAGACGAAACCCGATGCAGGCGTAATCGTGGCAAGGCCAGCGACAGCACCGCTCGCCGCACCGAGGATCGTCGGCTTGCCTTTCTTCATCCATTCGAAAACGACCCAGCCGAGTGTCCCTGCAGCACCGGCGACATTGGTTGCGACAAACGCAGTGGTCGCAAGGGCGCCTGCCGAGAGTGCGCTGCCCGCATTGAACCCGAACCATCCGAACCACAGCAGCGCCGTTCCGAGAAGGGTCATGGTGAGGTTGTGCGGCATGTACGCTTCTTTGCCGTAATGATGCCGCTTGCCGATGACGATGACCGCAGCCAGAGCCGCAATGCCGGAGCTCAGGTGGACGACAAGTCCCCCTGCAAAATCAAGGATACCCATGGACCGCAGCCATCCCCCTGCCCCCCACACCCAGTGGGCCACAGGGTCATAAACAAGCGTGGACCACAGGATCGCGAACAACACGAATGTGCTGAACTTCATCCGCTCTGCAAACGCACCGGTAATAAGACCCGGGGTAATGATCGCAAACATCATCTGGAATATCATGAATGCCTGGTTGGGAATCGTGGATGCATACGCAGGGTCCGGTGCCAGTCCGACGTGGTTCAGACCGAACCATGCGAGGCTGCCGATAATGCCGTGAACATCAGGACCAAACGCAAGGCTGTAGCCGAAGACAACCCACTGGACGCTGATGACTGCGAGCAGTATAAAGCTCTGCATGATGGTGGCGAGTACGTTCTTCCTCCTCACCATGCCGCCGTAAAACAGCGCAAGACCCGGTGTCATCAGCATGACGAGCGCCGTTGCAACGAGGACAAATGACGTATCTCCCGCACTGATCTTCTGCACCGCAGCCGTCCCTGCATCTGCAAAAGAGATTGAAGGTATCAGGAGTGTCGTAAAAAACAACAGTATCTTGGTTCCAAGATTCTTCATCGTATCTCCTTTATCGTAATAATAGAACAAATTTGTAATGTGCAGTTTATATGCCAGCGTTTTTTTGTACGAATGCAACATTATTGTCACAAATGAGAGACATATTTGTCACAGTATAACATTATGGGAATGGTTTACTGGCTTGACGACGTTACGAATTGTCAGGATCGGTCTTGAATCTTTAATCTTGAATCTTTAATTTCTTCAGGTTCGTCTGCATTCGTTCATAGCCCGGCGAAAAACGCAGAAAAAATCTCTCTGCTCATTTCGTTCAGCCGGTGAACATACAACGCAGTATCGCGCAGAATGACTTCCGGATCGACCGTCGCCTTCAGGGTGGCCAGTTCAGCCTTGTATTCATGAATCCAGTTTCTGATATCGGTCTCCCTGACCTCGACGTGGAATTGCAGCCCGTAGCTATTCCCCATGCGGAATGCCTGGTTCCTGTAGAGAGCTGAACCGGCAAGCACTACAGCTCCATCCGGCAAATCAAAGGTATCTCCATGCCATTGAAACACCTTGATGCCTTCGGATGACCCATCGCGGGCACATACCGTACCAAAGAGCCTGTCGCCCGCCGCTCCAGGCATACAGTGAACGTTGTACCATCCGATCTCCTTGGTGCCGCCTTTATATACCCTGCCGCCCAGCGCCTGGGCAACCATCTGGGAGCCAAGACAAATGCCTATCACCGGTATCTGTGCTTCGTGCGTATTCCTGATAAATGACAGCTCCGGCCGTAGAAACGGATAGACGTCCTGTTCGTAAACTCCCATGGGACCTCCGAGAATAACGACCGCTGCAAAACCGTCTGCATTCTGAGGAATCGGGTCCTTCCATGCATCGATGAAGGTGCAGGAAAGCCCGCGGCTTTCAAGAACATCACCAATCGTACCGGGTCCTTCGACACCGATGTGACGTATAATGGCAATGGATGGCTTCATGCAAAAAAGGGGCGGTTGAAAACCGCCCCTGCATTATTCTGACTGTGGTTATGCGTCGAAGTACAAATTGAACTCGAGGGGAACCGGCCTCAGTTTGACCGGGTTGACCTCTGCCTTGGTCTTATACTCGATCCATGTCTCGATGACGTCCGAGGTGAACACGTCTCCCTTCAGCAGGAACTCGTGGTCCTTCTTCAGTGCGTTGAGCGCCTCTTCCAGGCTGCCGGGCGTGCTCGGTACGTTCTTCAGTTCCTCAGGAGAAAGTCCGTAGATGTCCTTGTCGAGCGGTTCACCGGGCTTGATCTTGTTCTGGATACCGTCAAGACCTGCCATGAGCATGGCTGAAAATGCCAGATAGCTGTTCGATGCCGGGTCCGGGAACCTGACTTCGATCCTCTTGGATTTCGGTGACGGTGAATACATCGGAATTCGGATCGAAGCAGATCTGTTTCTGCTCGAATACGCAAGGTTCACCGGTGCCTCGAAGCCCGGAACAAGCCGCCGGTAGGAATTCGTGGTCGGGTTGGTGAACGCACAGATCGCCGGTGCATGTTTCAGGATGCCGCCGATGTAGTGCATGGCAAGTTCACTCATGCCGCCGTAGACGTTTCCTGCGAACAGGGGCTTTCCGCCCTTCCAGATACTCTGGTGCGTGTGCATACCGGAACCATTGTCGCCGAACAGGGGTTTGGGCATAAACGTTGCCGTCTTGCCGTGCTTGTTCGCGATGTTCTTGACAACGTGCTTGTACCACATCACGTGATCACCCATGCGCAGCAGTGAATCGAAGACCATGTCGATCTCAGCCTGGCCGCCGGTGGCAACCTCGTGGTGGTGCTTTTCTATCCTGAGTCCGACGTTCTCCATGGCAGTCACGATCTCGCTCCTGATGTCGGTCTGGGAGTCAGTCGGTGATACCGGGAAGTACCCTTCCTTGTAGCGGGGTTTGTACCCGAGGTTCGGGTTCTCAATCCTGCCGGTGTTCCACTGGCCTTCCACAGAATCGATGAAGTAATAGCCGGCATTGACACTCTGATCGTACCGGATGTCGTCGAAGATGAAAAACTCAAGCTCGGGACCGAAGTAGGCGATATCGCCGATACCGGTCGATTTCAAATAATTTTCTGCCTTGCGGGCAATGTTCCTCGGATCCCGTGTGTAGTATTCCTTGGTGATCGGGTCCTGGATGTTGCAGATGATGCTCAAGGTCGATTCCTGCATAAACGGATCGATAATGGCCGTCTCGGCGTCCGGAATGACGAGCATGTCACTCGCGTGGATCGGCTGCCATCCCCTGATACTGCTGCCGTCGAACCCCAGTCCCTCTTCGAAAACGTCCTCTTTGAGTTCATGAACAGGCAGGGTGAAGTGCTGCCATGTTCCGACAAAATCCAGAAACTTCATGTCTACATAGCGTATCTTCTTCTCCTCGATTAATTTTAATACATCCTTTGGTGTCATAGTACCTCCTCTTTTTAAGATAATTATTTCAATGCAAATAGCATGCCACGTTTCTGTGTCAACAACTCCGAATGAACGGGCAGGCGGCTCACCGGCGGTTTTTACCGGAGCACGACGAGTAATACATTTTTGTCATTACAGTGTACCTTTATTGTAACTCTATGACAATTTTGTAATGTCCATCCATTGTCACTGTTCCGTGTTTCTGACGCCTGCATCCACAGCGATGCCGATCTTGTATTTGACGATCTTGTACCCGAGCTGGCGCTGGGTGATACCGAGCATGCGTGCAGCCTTCGCCTTGACGCCGTTGGTCTTTTTCAGTGCATCGATGATCCTGCTCTTCTCCATGTCTTCGACCATGGTGTCGAGCTTGTAGTGGTCGAACACCGTCTGACGGGGACGCGCTGCGTGCGCCTGTTCCTGACCGCTGTTGATGATCGGGAGAGGAATATCGCTCACCTCAATCACGCTGCCCCGCGTCATGATCACGGTCCGTTCGATCATGTTCTCGAGCTCGCGGACATTGCCCGGCCAGTTGTAATCGATCATGAAGCCCATTGCCTGCCCGGACAGTTTCAGAGCCTTGCCGTGCTCCTTGTTGAACCGGTTCAGGAAGTACTCGACCAGCAGGGAAATGTCCTCTTTCCGCTCGCGCAGCGGGGGCATGAATATAGGGACGACGTTGAGCCGGTAATACAGGTCTTCCCTGAATGTCTTGTTTTTGATGCCCTTCTCGAGGTCGCTGTTCGTCGCTGCAATGATCCTGACATCCGCCTCTATGGTCCTGTTGCCGCCCAGCCGCTCGAAACGCTTCTCCTGGATAACCCGCAGGAGCTTTGCCTGCGTCGACAGGCTGATCTCTCCGATCTCATCGAGAAAGATCGTGCCCTCGCTCGCAAGCTCGAACCTTCCCTTCTTCGCCTCGTAAGCGCCGGTAAACGCGCCCTTTTCATGTCCGAACAGTTCGCTCTCGAGCAGTGTGTCCGGCAGTGCTGCGCAGTTCATCTTCACGAACGGCTTTCCTGCCCTGGGGCTGTGAAAATGAATGGCGCGCGCCACGAGTTCCTTGCCGGTCCCGCTCTCGCCTCTGAGTAGCACCGTGGCCTTCGTGGGGCTCACCCGGTCGATGATCTCGAACACCTCCTCGATGCCCGGGCTGATACCGATGATGTTCTCGGGGCGGTATTTCGATTTCAATTCCTTGATCAGGACGGACTTCTCCTGTTCCATGTCCTGCCGCTGTTTTTCTATCCTCTGGTTCAGGCTCATTGCCTGTCCCATGAGTGCCGCCACCATGGACAGCAGGTTGACATCCTCTTCGAATGAACTGTCCTCGGTCAGCGTCTTCTGGACGCTCAAAACCGCAACGACCTTTCTCTCGATCTTGACCGGAACCGCGATGTACGAGAGGGAGTCCTTTTTCAGCTCTTTGCCGGTCTTGTTCATGAACATCGGCTCATCCTGGACGTCGGGAAGCACGATAGGCACGCCGCTCTTTCCGACCTTGCCGGTTATGCCCTCTCCCAGCTTGTACCTGCCCTTTGCGCGCTCCTCATGCGTAAAGCCGTAGGAATAGTGGATCGCAAACTCCTTTGCTTCCGGTTCGTACAGAAACAACGCTATCCGCTGTATGTCGAGGTATGTTGCGAGCAGCTTCAGGCTCGAATGAATGGACGCGGCAAAGTCTATGCCCGATGCCAGTTGCTTACTGACCTCGTACACAACCGTCAGCTGTTTTTTCTTATTGTTCAGCTGTTTAATGAAACCGTTCGGTGTTTTTGGCATAAATAAACCCCTTTATAATCTCCTGTATCCTGTCCTTACTGTCATGCATATTAATCCATATTGCATTTTTTATGCCTTTAAACCAGGTGACCTGCCTTTTAGCGTAGGCCCTGGTATGCTGCTTGATAAGCCCTGCCGCCGTTGCAAGGTCGGTTCCCTGGTTCAGGTAATCGAAGATCTCCCTGTACCCCACGGTCTTCATTGACGGCAGGTCCGGGCTGTACCCCTGCCTGAGCAGCCATTGCGCCTCATCGACCAGTCCACGGGCAATCATGCCGTCCACACGCTGGTCGATGGCGGCATGGTAGCGTATCTTGTCGGGATCATGCAGGATTATATAGAGGTATGCGTATTTTTCATAGGTAAATCTATGTTCGTCCGTATATCCGTACAGGGGCCTGCCGGTCGCGGTGAAGACCTCGAGCGCCCGGACCAGGCGGTAGGTGTCGTTTTTCCTGATACGGGCAGCGTCTTCAGGATCGACCCGTTTCAGCTCTTCAAACAGAGCATCGTTGCCCTCCAGCCGCTGCCGGCTCCTGATGTCCTCGCGCACGGCATCATCGAGGGGCGGTATCGGGGCAAGGCCGTGCAGTAATGCCTTGATATAAAAACCTGTTCCGCCCGTGACAAACGGAACCTTCCCTCTGGCCGTCATGTCGCTGATGCAGGCATCCGCCATCGTCACATACTGCGCGGAACTGAACCGGACCGAGGGGTCGACGACGTCTATCATGGCATGGGGCACGGTTGTAAGCTGTTCACGGTCTGGTTTTGCAGTGCCGATGTCCATCGAGCGATATACCTGACGGGAGTCGCAGTTCACGATTTCACCGCCCAGCGACAGCGCAAGTTCGATGGCGCACGGTGTCTTTCCGGTAGCGGTCGGTCCCGCTATGATTACGATTTTTTGGAGGGCAGAAGGATCGGCGGTGTCAGGCGTCATCGGTGTTTCTGAACCTGAACGAACACTTGTACTCGATGTCCCTCAGATCGTTGTCGTGGAGGGGAAACGCCCTGCACTGGAGCGGCCTCAATTTATAGATCCGGCACGAGGTATGACCGTCTGCTTCCGACAGGAAGGGACACTGGACGATAATCTTGCAGCACTGGCCGCACTGATCGCAGGCACCCTCCCGTACATCGATGCTCTCCCGGACATACTTTATCCTGAAGTGCACCACCATGAAACGTCTGACCTTGTGATAGAAAAGATTCATCGTCAGCGCTACGTTGTCCCGTTTCTGGGCCACGGTCTCCACGATTGCTGCTTTTGAAAATGTGTTCTTTATGATTGTCCCCCAGCGCCTTTCAGCGTTTTTGATTTTGCCCTTGCTTTGTTTATTACCACGTACATGCCGGGCAATGCAATAAGTGTAAACAGGGTGGATGTCAGCAGGCCGCCGATCAGTACGATCGCCATGGGCTTGTCGATCTCGGCACCGGTGCCGATACCCAGCGCGAGAGGAAGGACCGCGACCGATGCACTCAGAGCAGTCATGAGCACCGGCCTCATCCTCGTCAGCCCGGCGTGCCGTGCGGACTCATAGTCGTCCATACCCGAGGCCTTGTTGTACAGAATATACTCCACGAGCAGGATCGCCTTCTGGACCGACAGGCCGAAGTGGGCGAGGAACCCGATGATGGATGAAATATTCAGGCTCGTGTGCGTGATGATCATTGCAAGCACGCCGCCGATGAGAGAAAACGGAATGAACAGAAGCACCAGACCCGCGACAGCAAATGAATCGAACGCGGTATACAGGACGATAAAGATGACCCCTGCGATGACGACCATGATCCCGATGATGCTCTTCACCATCTGGCTCTGCGTCCTGTACTCTCCCCCGAGTTCCACGGAGTATCCCGGGGGCAGGTTGAGGGACCGCAGCGCTTTGTGAATATCGCTGACCACCCGGCTCGTTGACCTGCCTGCGATGTTGCAGGAAAGCTCGAGCACCCCCTCCATATTTTCCCTCCTGACGATAAACGGAGCAGCCTGATACCGGACATCGGCGACGTAGGAGAGCGGTATCTTTGTCCCGTTTGCCGCATCGATCAGCAGGCCGGAAATGCCTTGTAAGCTGTCCCTGAACCTGCGCTGCGCCCGGACGAACACATCGTAATGCCGTATACCCTGCCTGATGACCGTTGCAACGCTGCCTGCGACAGCAGTCTGGATATCGCTCCCAGCCTGCCGGGGCGTGATGCCGTAGATGCCGAGCTTCGTCCTGTCGAGCTTTATCGATATGCCGGGAGAACGTGCCGTCTGTTCTTCATAGAGGTCAGTTATGCCCTTAATTTTGGAGAGCATTGTATACAGCAGCGCACCGTTGTTATCCAGTACCTTCGGATCGTTGCCGAATATCTTTATCGTGAGCGATCCGCCGGCGGTAATGCCCGACAGCGCCTCCTGGATGCGCTCCGTATTCGGTGTCGTCAGGATGATCTGGACGTCCCTGGTGGAAGGGACATGCGTGCGGATCCAGTCGTCGATCTGAGCAACCGAATCTTTCCGCTTCGACCAGGGAACGAGTTTCAAAAAGATACCGGACTTCCTGATGCCCTCGTCCTTGGGCGCACCGGCAGGCCTGCCCATATGGGCAATCACGGTCTCGACGTCCGGTGCATGCCTGAGTATCCGGGAGACCTCGTCGGCCCTCCTCGTCGTTTCCTCCAGCGATGTACCCGGAGGCATGTGGAGCTTGACCAGGATTGCCCCCTCGTCGATCTGGGGCAAAAAACCTGTCCGCACGAAGCCCGACAACCCCGCGACCAGCGCCAGCGAGGCGAGCATGATACCGATCATGGCCCAGGGATGCCGCAGCGAGAACCCGAGAGCCGGCCGATAGGCGCTCAGGACGGCTCGTTCAACAGGGCTGTCGCTCGTTGCCCGGGCAGCCCTTTTTCTCATGATCATATAGGCAAGCACCGGGGTCAGGGTCAGCGAGAGGATAAACCCTATCACGATGGACGTCACGACCGTAAAGCTGAAATCCTTGAAGATCGATCCGGTAAAACCCGGCAGTGTGTACAACGGCAGGAACACGGCGATGATGATAATGGTCGAGTACACCACCGGCCTTCTCACCTCGAGAGAGCCTTCGAGCGTCGCGAGGAGAGGATCGTCCGGTTTGCTCTTCAGGTGCCTGAAGATGTTCTCCGTGTCAATGATCGCGGCATCGATCATGATGCCGAGTCCCACGACAAGCCCTCCGAGGCTCATGACGTTCAGGCTCTCGTTGAACAGCCGCATCAGTATGAAGGTGATGATAACGGCTGTCGGGATGATGATCGCTATCACCAGCGTCGTAGAAAGATCAGCCATAATCAGGAAGATGATGATGATAACGGCGATGGTCCCTATGATGATCGCGTCCCTGAGGTTGGTGATCGCCGCGTTGATCAGCATGGACTGGTCGTTGTAGGTACGCAGGACAACACCGGCAGGCAGCGACTTCCTGATGCTTTCGAGCTTGTCACGGATGGCCCTGATAATCGGCATGGCGTTCAATCCGTACTGCTTGACCACTGTTCCAAGGACAGCGGTCTTTCCGTCGACCATGGCATTGCCGACCCGTATCTGATGGCCCACGTGGAACGTCGCAAGGTCGCCGAGGTACACCGGGGTGTGCGCGAGTGTTGCAACGACGATACGCGAGAGCCCGCTGAAGTTTTTTATGAGCCCGTTGCCCCGTACGGAATATGCGACCGGCCCCTTGATCATATAACCGCCGTTAAAGATGACGTTGTTGTCCCGCACGGCACGCACCACATCATCGATGGGCAGATCGTACGATTTCAGCCGGTTCATATTGACCAGGACCTGATACTGCGCGACATCGCCGCCGATATTCGAAATGTCGTAGATGCCCGGGATCATTTCGAGCTGATACTTGACATCGTATTCCGCAATGGCCCTCAGCTCCTTGGGATTGACTGTGCCCGTGAGGTAGTACTGGACGATCTCACCCATCCGGTCCGCTGCATTCGAAATGACGGGCGGCTTTATCTCAGGCGGGAGTTCGGGGACGATGGATGCAACGCGCTGCGACAGCAGCTCGAGTGCCTGGAAATAACTGGTCCCCCATGCAAACCGGACGACGATGACGGACAACCCGATCTTCGATTTCGACCACACCTTCTCGACACCGGGCAGTCCCCGTGCCGCCTGTTCCAACGGAAAGGTGATCTCCCGCTCGACATACCCGGACGGCAGACCGGGATCAGGGACGAATATTTTGAATATCGGGGAGTTCAGGTCCGGCAGCAGTGTCCTGTCCAGCCTCCCGTAGGCGACAATGCCGCCGGTGGTGAGCAGCGCCACGGAGAGCAGGACCAGAAGCCTGTGCGTCAGCGAAAAATGTATAATCTTTTTGAACATACCCTCTATTCCCCATTCGCGTACTTCAGCGTTATCCCTCTTACATAAGAGGGATTAAGGGAGTTACGGTTTGTTTCATCTTCATAACTCCCTTCCGTCCCCCTTATCTTAAGGGGGAGACTAAGGTAACGCAGAAAAATCCCCCAGTACCAATCCAATCATACTTTCTTCTCTCTCCCCGCAAACACGGAATACACCACCGGCAGGACAAAGATGAGCAGGAACACAGACAATGAAAATCCGCCGATAATTGCGATGGCAAGCGGCTTGTGCATCTGCGCTCCGGTGCCCAGCCCCAGCGCAAGCGGCATCAGCGCAAGTATTGCTGCAAGCGCTGTCATCAGGATAGGCCGTATCCGCAGGCTGCCTGCCTTGATGACAGCCTCTTTGACCGGCAGTCCGCTCTTCACTGCGTCCTGGATATAGTGCACCACAAAGATGCCGTTCTCGGCCACGATGCCCACGATCATGATCGTTCCCATCAGGGAAGATATATTGAGCGGCGTCCCCGTAATGTACAACAGTCCCAGCACGCCGAAGAATGACGGGATGATAACACTGTAAATCATGAGCGGAACGGCGATCGATTCGAATTCGAGGATCATCACGGTAAACACGAGGGCCACGGCCATGAGCAAAACCATGAGCAGGCCTTTGAACGATTCCTGCTGGTTTTTGTACACACCTCCGTAGCTGATACTCGTACCGGGAGGCAGCGTGAGCTTTTTCGCGAGCTCTGCCTTGACATCCCGCATCACGCTCCCGAGGTCCCTCCCGCTTATCCTGCCGGTGACAGCAAGCATCTGCCTGAGGTTTTCACGGTCAATCTCGGCCTGGCCGCCGGCAATCTCGACTGCGGCAATGGATTTGAGCGGAACGACAAGCCCGCCCGGTGTCACGATCTGCATGGATTCGAGCTTCTTGACGGTATCGGTATCCGATGACGGCATCATGACCCGGATGTTGATGACCTTTTCCCCCTCGCGCACGTCCGTGGCAACCGTGCCCCACAGCGCAGTCGTCACGTAATCGGACACGTACTGCGGCGTAACGCCGACAAGCCCGGCCTTGAGCGGGTCGACGCGGACATTGATCGCGGGCCCGCTGATGGTAATCCCGTTGAACACATCGACGACGCCTTTTATCCGGGATATGACAGCGGTTATTTTGTTTGCAATGGAATCGAGGATGCCGGTGTCCGGCGAGAAGATCTTGATATCGATAGGCATGGGAGAACCGGTCATATCGCCGATGAGGTCCTGCATGATCTGCCCGAAATCCACGTACACCTTGCCGGGTTCTGCAGCGTAGACCTTTTCCCGCAGTTCACTGATGACCTGCTCGATGGACTTCGAGCGGTGGTTCTTCAGGCGGATAAGAAAATCACCGGTATTCTGCTCGGTAATAAAAAACCCGAGTTGCGTGCCGGTCCTGCGGGAAAAGGATTTTACCTCTTTGATGCTGAGGATGATTTTTTCTATCTTCTTCAGGATATGGTTCGTTTCCTCGAGTGTCGTGCCCGGAGGGGTGAAATAATCCATGACGAATGCGCCCTCGTCCATTTCCGGCATGAATCCGGTCTTCATGTGCCGCTCGATCATCCAGGCGCCGCCTGCCAAAACCGCGATCGCGAGGAACACGTACACGGGTTTCCGGATAATTGCATGCATGGCGGCCTGGTACCGGCCCATCAGTGCCTTCATCACCCTGCCCTCGTGTTCCTCCTGTTCGGTGTCCTTGAGAAAGAGCATGGCAAGGACCGGGGTGAGGGTAATCGAGATGACCATGGATACGGTCAGCGCCGATGCCATGGTCAGTGCGAGCGCCTTGAAGAATGCACCTGCCACGCCGCCAAGGAATGCGAGCGGGAAAAACACGACAATGGTGCTCAGGCTCGAACCGATAATGGCGGGCAGAATCTCCCGGACACCGCTCTCGACAGCCCGTTTCCTCGAACCATGTGCATGGAAATGCCGGATGATATTTTCGAGCACGACGATCGAGTCGTCGATAATGAGCCCTATGGACGCAGCCATCCCGCCGAGGGTCATGAGGTTGAGCGTCTGGCCGAACAGCTTCATCAGCACCACGGTGATGATCAGGGTCACCGGCAGGGTTATGGCGGTGATGAACATGATCCGTACATTCCTGAGGAACAGGAACATGATGACGATGGCGATAAACACGCCGAACAGGATTGCGTCACGCACGCTGCCATACGATTCCTCGATCAGCCCCGACTGGTCGTACCATGTCGCAATGTGGAGAGAGGGCGGCAGCTGGGACCTGAGCTGCGCAAGCTTTGCCTTGAGTTCCTGTGCGATTGCTATGGTGTTTGCACCGGGCTGGCGCAGGATGTTGAGGAGCACGGCATTGTGGCCGTCGCTGGTTATCCTGATGTATTGCTTCCTGACCGATGTTTCCACATGCGCAACGTCCCGGACGTAGATCGGGACGCCCTTCTTGTTGGCGATGAGCGTATCCTTCATCTGCGTGGTCGAGGTGAAAAGCCCGGTGGGCTGCACCATGTACAGCTCGTAGTTCTTGCCGATGTAACCGGCAGAGGAGATGACGTTGGTCTTCTTCAAACCGTCGATCACATCGTTCAGCGTGAGGTGGTATGCAACAAGCCGCTGCGGGTTGACCACGACGTGGTACTCCTTGATCTTGCCTCCCTGCACAACGACCTGGGAGACCCCCTTGAGCCTCCCGAGGATCGGCCTGAGCGTGTAGTACCCGATGTCCCTGATCTGCACCTGGTCGAGGGTCTGTGAGGTCAGACTCAACCCGATGATCGGAAACTGGCTGGGACGCATCCAGTTGACGGTCACGGAAGCTGTTGACGGCAGGCGGGATCGTATCTGGCTGATGGCGTTCTGCGTCAGCTGCAGGGCCTTGAACATGTCCGTCCCCCAGACAAAATTGACGAAGATCTGCATGGAGCCGCGGCTCGTAGCGGAACGGACGTCCGTCACGCCCGGGACCGAGTACACCGCCTCTTCGATCGGCTTGGTCACCTCGATCATCATCTTCTCGATAGGCATGTCGCCGTTATCTGCGAGGATCACGAGCCGGGGAAAGGTGATTTCCGGAAAGATGGCGACCGGCATGGTACTGAGCAGGATAATGCCGATGACAGCCAGCACTACGGAGAGGAATATGATACCCTTTTTATGTGTCTCAAATATTTTTGCTATGTCCATGAGTAACCATTAGTTAAGATTCAAGATTAAAAATTCAATATTCAACATGTAAGATTAAAAACTCCATATTCAGGATTCACTATTAACATTAAAGATTCAAGATTGAAAAATCAAAATTCACAAAATTTAATTTTGAATATTTATTTTTTAATCTTTTTCTGTTCCTGCATTCCCGGTGGTACCGGTCACCACCTTCACCCTGGTCCCGCCTGCGAGTGCGTAATTCCCCTGGGTTACCACCAGTTGCCCCTGGCTGAGTCCCTGCAGGATCTCGACCCGGTCATCCTCTTCGTACCCTGTCCGGACGGTAACGTCCCGTGCAATGGAATCGTCGCCAACAGCCATCACGTACTCCCGGCCCGTGTCCGGGTCAAACAGTATGGAACTCTTCGGAACAATCAGGGTATTGCGGTGGGTAGAACTCACGATGTCGACGACCGCGAACATACCGTCTTTGATGTCCTGAGCCTTGTTCGGAAAGCTGACATTGAGGGCGACTGACTGCGTTTCCTGGGAGACGGTCGGGTTGATCGTCGCGAGAGTCCCCCGGAACACCTCGCCCGGGAACGACAGGAAATGGATCAGGACGACATCACCGATCTTCACCTGCTCGAGGTACAGGGACGGCAGGTCGACGTGCAGGTATGTGCTGGACAGGTCCTCCACTGATACGAGCGGTGCGTTCGCCTGGACCAGCGCGTTGCTGCTGACGTACCGCCTGCTGACGTACCCGTTGAAGGGTGACGACAGCGACAAAACGCCGAGCCTGAGAAACGATCGCTTCATCGAGGGCGGCAGTTCTGCACTGCCCCGGATTGCAGCTTCAGCCTCGAGCGGTCTGAGCTTTGCCACAACACTGCCCTTCCTTACAAAATCCCCTTCGTTGACCAGCAGCTGCGTGACCACGCCCTCGACCGGTGCATTGATCTCAACCTTCTTCAGGACATCAACCCTTCCCGTTGCCTGGATGTAGTGGTTGATGCTGCCCCGGACCACCCTGACTGCCTGCACCTCGATCTGCGGGGCCTGTTCCTGCGCCTGTTCGCCGGAAGAACAAGACCCGAGAACAAAGGAGGCAAGCAAGGTAATCAGCACTGAAACGCTTATCCGGACAGGTCTGACGCGTCCGACCTGTCCGACACGGTCCGGCCATTCCTTTTGCGTACTATTGCTTTCCATAGATCTCACCTCTCAAAAATTGTAGTTCGTAGAACGCTTTGTAGAAATCAGCCCGCGCGTTCGCCATATCCATCTGGGTCGTTGTCATCAGCTGCCGGTCGAGCAGGACTTCGTAACTGCTGATCCTGCCGCCGCCGGTGTACCGCGCCTCGGAATAATCGAAGTTTTGTTTGGACAGCGAAATATCGTGTTGGTACAGGTTGATCCGCTCCACTGCACTCTCGAGGTTCTTCGCAGCGTTGCGGTACGAAAGCTTCAGCTCATTGAGGAGCAGTTGTTCTTTATAGTGCACCTTCTGCATCCGCATCTGTGCCGCATCGACACCGTAGGAGACAGCGCCCCACTCGAAGATAGGCAGGTTCAGCATGGCGAGGTACGAATAACCGCGGTACTGTCCGTACGCCATGGGCTGCGGCTGTGCCAGCCAGCCGGCATCTGCCTCCAGGCTCAGCGTCGGCAGGTGCTTCGCTTTCTGGGCGCTCACGTCATACCGCTGCGACCGTTCCTCCTCCCGCAGGGCGCGCAACGCAGGATTGCGGCTGAAGACCGCATCACTGTCCGGGCTGACTGCCGATGTGCTCACCGGCAGGGACTCGAGTTCCAGATCGGTCCCCCCGGTCACCGGTATGCCGGTCAGCGATGCAAGGGTGTTGAGCTGCGAGAGCCGTTTGATCTTGACAGACTTGAGCTGTGCCCTGGTATTGTCAAGCTCGATGCTCGTCCTGAGTACATCGTTCTCGGTAACCAGTCCTGATGAAAGGAGGCGCCGCGTCAGTGACAGGTACTGCTCAAGGCTGCCGATGTTCTCCTGCAGGATCCTGACCTGCTGCCCGTAGGTTACTGCATCGACGTAGGCATTCTTGACGGTGAAGGCGAGTTCGTTTTCCAACGCCTCCTGCTGATACTGAGCGGATTCATACGACATGCTCAGCTGCCGTGCAG
Source organism: bacterium (assembly GCA_021787655.1). Classification (GTDB taxonomy): domain Bacteria; phylum JAMCPX01; class JAMCPX01; order JAMCPX01; family JAMCPX01; genus JAJYLM01. Next base: position 830 of record JAJYLM010000022.1, on the reverse strand, counting down.
AAAGCCACCGCGACGGGTTGAACAGATCAACCTGCGCCACTGCCTGCAGCGATGCAATACCGCCGTTGGTCACCGCCGGATCGTATCCGTAGTCCCTGCCGTAGCTCGCCGTTACACTGATCGACGGCAGCAGAGAAGAGCGGAACTGCCGGTATTCATTGCGGGCAGCACCTGCGCTCGCCTTCGCGTAGCCGGAAGCAGGGTATTCCCGCAGTGCACTCTCGATGCACCGGTCCATGGTCAGCGGTGTTCCGGCAGACGCTGCCCCGGGCACGCCGAATACAACAATGCCCTGAACTGCTGCCGCTGCAACAACAATCATCAGATATTTTCTGCAGAGATTCATCATAGAATTCCGAACGAAATACTTATAAAAACAGTATATACAGAGATCATTAATATATCAATAAAATAACATTAATTTATTTTAATCTTTAGTTTTGAATTTTTTAATCTTTACTTTTGAATTTATCTTTACGCTTTTTCATTTCATTTTTTTTGGTGACTGCCGTCTCTGTTTCTTGCTTATCTCTGTCATTGTGCTATAGAATAAAATTTAATTCAGTTCACAAAGGAGAGTCACGAGTGAGATGCTTTAAATGCCTTAAAGAAGTTCCTGCAGGCACAGAGGTATGTCCGAACTGCGGCCAGGCTCTGATCCCGAAATCCGGCAAACAGAACAATAAAGGACAGACTGCATCCGAAAAGAAAGATCCCTCGGTTACCCAGGTGAAACAGAAAGAATATCAGATCGGCGACATCATCAAGGGCCGGTACGAGGTCAGGGGCGTCCTGGGCAGAAAAGGAACGGGCTTTACCTACAAGGTACG
>JAJYLM010000021.1 GCA_021787655.1 bacterium | reverse complement strand
ACGGCCTTCCGTCCGCATGCCCCGGCTTTTCGACTTCCTGGCCCGCGATGTATATCGTCGCGTCCTTCATGCGTTCGGGCATGCCGCTGATGATCGCGTTCTGCTCAGCATGGACACCTTCGCACAGTTCGTAACGCTCGCCCGGCGGTACATTGAGCTCCTTGCGCCTGCACAGGTTGATGTCCGAGCAGTTCGTCATGCCCCGTGGTGATCCGTTGTAGCCCGTGCTGATTATGACATTGTCCTTGACGATCACGGCGCCGTACTTTCTCCTGATGCACGTGGAGCGCGAAGAAACAACCCGGGCTATTTCAAGGAAGTACTCGTCCCATCCCGGACGTTCGAAAGCCTTTGTGTTCTGATGCGGATCCATGCCGATACCAATACCCGTCTCCGGCAGGGGTGTCAACAGGAATTCCGTATGACGCTGACGGCAATTGCCAGGTTCAGGAAGACCATGGTATAAACAGCCCATGAAACGGTTGCAGGGGATTGTGATACTCGCTGGTTTGATCCTGGTATTTTTTTTACCTGATATCCTGAGACCGGACGCTGTGTACGCACCCGCGGACATGATTTACCTGTCAAAGCCGTGGAATGAATACAGTCATCCGCTGCCGCACAACGTGCTCCAGGGTGACGGTGCTCTGATGTTCATACCGTTCAGGAAATTGTTCTATGACCAGATCCACGAGCACCATTTTCCGCTCTGGAACCCGTACATCTACGGCGGTGCCCCGTTCTTTGCAAACGATCAGAGCGGCGTGCTCTCGGTCTTCAATCTCGCCAGCCTGCCCTTTTCCTTTGCCCATGGATTCCTCGTCATGGCTATCCTCAGGCTCCTCGTCGCAGGGATCGGGATGTACCTGCTCCTGGATCTGTTCGGACTCGACATTGCAGCGTGTCTTCTCGGCAGTATGGCGTGGACGTTTTCAGCGTACATGATCATGTACCTCCACCTGCTCACCTCCACGGCAGCGGGCAGCTTTATTCCGTGGATGTTGTATTTTTTCGAGCGGATCGTGCGATCGTCCGGGCAACAGGGGAAGTCAGCAGTTCCCGGCATCGCCGCTCTTTCTGCAGCGGTTGGACTGTCGTTCCTGTCCGGGCATGCTGAAACAACCGCGGTCGGTATTACCGGCCTTTTGATCTACGCCGCTGTCAGGATCACGTTCACGGAAAGACATAGAATAACGATGCTGCTCTCAGCGGCGGCAGGCGTCGTGCTCGGGACCTGCATTGCGGCGGTGCAGCTGCTTCCGTTCATCCAGATCCTTTTGAACAGCGAGCCCCTGCTGTACAGGACAGCAACGAACAGCGGCTCGCCCGTGCGTCCGCTCTCTGCACTTCTCATGATGTGGTTTGTACCATACGTCAACTCGAACGCCTCCTTCAGCTACTGGTGGGACCATGACCTGAACCGTCAGACCTTTGTGTACGCATTCATCGGAATGGCGCCGCTCCTGCTGGCGATCCTCGCAATTGTCCGCAGCAGGCGCTACGGCAGACAGACAATCCCGTTTATCGCCACAGGATTCGCGGCCCTGTGCCTGACGATGAATGTACCGCCTTTTTCCTGGATTTTGCACCTGCCTTTATTTGCCGCAGGCGGGAGCTGGTATTATCTGCTGACTGTCCTGAGCATGTCCGTGCTCGCAGGGTTCGGCGTACAGAGCGTTCTCGATACGGCGGCACCGGACGTGCACAGCAGCCGTTTTACTGGACTGGGAGCGGCTGCTGTCCTGGTACTCCCGATACTCGTGTATGCGGTCACGCACGTTCAGTCGCAGTGGGCAATCACCGTCGGCACCGTGGTAAGGATGCTCACAGGACAGCGGTATGCGGTCACTGATCCCGCTGTCATAGCATTTTTTATTGTTCAATTTTCGATCGCCCTGTTCTTTCTCGCAGGTACGGTCATTGTCCTGCTGCGGGCAAAGCGGGCCCCGCGGAGCGCGGCAACGGCCCTCGTCCTGCTGACAGCAGCAGACCTGTTCCTCTTCGGCATGCGGTATAACCCGGATCCCCCTGCGCGTGACCTCACCGCGACGACGCCGCTGATCCAGCGGCTCAGGCAGCTTGCTACGCCGGAGTACACGGTGTATGCGGGCGACGATATCATGGTACCGGACCTGAACATGAATTACGGTGTCCGTTTTTTCAGCGGGTACGACATAACGGTTTCACTCAGGTACCAGAGGTTTCTTTTCGCACTGTTTCCGGAAAGTACGCCGCTCCTCGGAAGCAACGGCAGTGATCCGCGATCACGTCCCGCGGTACCTCCGGACCATGTCATTGCAAGCATCGCAGGCATCAGGTACCTGCTCTTTACCGCGTCCACGGTCGTCGACCCTGCCGAATACACGAACAAGTATTGCTCTGGGGACATCTGTATCTGGGAAAATCCAGACGCACTGCCAGCCGTGTACCTTGCGGACAGCGTGCAGCCTGTTGCAGGCGGCCGGGAGGCGCTTGCGATCCTGTCAAAGCATGAACCCGGGCTTCTGGGCACAGCGCTGGTGCAGGGCATCGAGAAGAGCAGTATACCGGACAATGCGAATATACACCTGACAGACATCGGGGATGCGCCGGGGGAGCATGTGCTCAGGGTCAATGCGGCCAGCAGCGGTTTTCTCGTTGTCAATGAGCCCTCCTATCCGGGCTGGCATGCCTACATCGGCGACAGGGAAGTTCCCCTGTACCATGTGAATGAGCTGTTCCAGGGGATCGAACTGCCGGCGGGCAGCTATACAGCAAGGATCGTCTATGCGCCCCGGATGTTTTCTCTTGGGTTGATCGTATCGCTGGCGGCATCGGTACTGGTGATAGGCATGCTGGTGATGAAGACGCTCAAAATAAGAAATTAAATATTAAAGATTCAATATTCAAAATGGTCATTGACAGCGAACGAAGTGGGCGTGGCAATCTCGTGTTTATTTTCGAGAGTGTTTTGAGAGATTGCTTCGTTGCTCTGCTCCTCGCAATGACATCATGATACAGCCTCCAGACCGGAGGGATTGAGGGAAGGTGCCAACCGGCGGTCAGACTATGGAGAGGATATCGCCGGACATGGCGACAGCACTTACCCTTTTCCTGCGGACCCGAACACCTCGATCCTGTTCAGGACCATGGACTTGACTGCCTGGCGCGCAGGGCCGAGGATATTCCGGAGATCGAACACCTCCGGGTGGTTCGTCAGCTCCTCACGGATCCCTGCGGTGAAGGAAAGCCGGAGGTCCGTGTCCGTGTTGATCTTGCAAATACCCTTGCTGATCGCCTGTTTCATGATGTCGTCCGGGACGCCCGCAGCCCCTTTGATCGCAGCACCATAGTCGTTTGCCTTTTTGACGGTCCCTGCAGGTACACTCGATGCGCCGTGCAGGACCAGCGGTATACCGGTAAGACGTGCGACCTGTTCGAGCCGCTGGAAGTCGAGCCGCGGCGTACCCTTGAATTTGAACGCACCATGGGATGTTCCGATTGCCGGGGCAAGCGCGTCGACGCCGGTTTCCCTGGCAAAGGCCTGTGCCTGTTCCGGGTCCACGAGCGATGCCTGTGCGTCCCGGACGCTGACCGTGTCTTCTATGCCTTTGAGCCTTCCGAGCTCGGCCTCGACCGAGACATTCACCATGTGGGCGATGCGCACAACCTGCTTTGTTATGTCCAGGTTGTCGCCGTAGGTTTTGTCAGAGGCGTCCATCATGACCGAGGTGTAGCCGTGCCGGATGGCCTGCACGACGGTCTCGAGGTGCTTGCCGTGATCCAGGTGGAGCACGACGTCTATGCCGGCCGAGCCAGCAGCAGTCCGTGCCAGTGCGGCGAGGTACTCAATGCCGGCGTATTCGATTGCCCCCTCGGTCGTCTGCAGGATCACCGGTGCGTGCGCCTCAACGGCGGCATCGAGGATACCCTGCAGCACCTCCATGTTGATGAAGTTGAATGCGCCGACTGCATACCCCTGTTTCTGCGCCTTTGCGAGAACCGTGGCAAGGTTTACAAGTCCCATGACACGCCCCCGGGTTTTTTGGTCAGGACAGGGACCTGCACGGGTTGCGGTTCGATGACGATCGTATGCTCACCGCTCTGCCCATGCCAGGGGACCAGCACGCGCTGTGTCTGCGGATCGATGCTGACATCTGTCTGCACTCCGTCGAGCAGCAGGATGAACCCGTCCGGATATGCGTGGTGCGGGATGAATGCAAGCGGGGCGCCTTCGCCGCCGTTGGCCTTGAACGAAACAGTCAGCGTGTTCGTGGCGTAATCAAAGACGTTGCTCACGAACCTTCCGGGTACGGCAAGCATGTACGGTTTGGACAAGGTGTCGAGGCCCGGTTCGGATGCGGTAAAGCCGTTGACCGTGTAATCCCATGAGTAGCAGCCCCATGAGTCAGTCGCGCTGTCCCCGAAGTCGGTCCAGTCCCAGAATGCATTGCCCATGAACCGCTCATCGGCAAGTTCCATGAGTGCCTGAATATAGGGCCGTTGATCCGCCCAGGTACCGAGGTGGAGGTTGGTGCCCCATTCGTCGAGGACCGGGACAGCGCCGTAGGACTGTGCCTCTGCAATGGCGGAGTTGAAGGTCGCTGTCAATGCAGTAAACCAGTCGCTGTAGGTCGAAAAATTGAGTCCGGCCAACCCGGGGTACAGATGGAAGGCGTAGACGATGTTTTTATCCGGAAAAGGAGAGGACCGCAGAGGATACTTGAGCGAAAAATTGCGCGTTGTAACCTCGGGTTCGAGCCAGAACAGGTGGTTGCGGTCGACCGTGCGCAGGAAGTGGTCGGCCTTGACGTGGAAAGCGTCCAGCAGGCTCAGTCCGTTGGGTGTCAGGATTGCAACGGGCTCATTCATATCTTCATAGCCTATCACGGTATCGTTGTTTGCGTACCGGGATGCAACGAGCTGCCACAGGGGCATGAACCGCTCCTGCAGATTATCGACATCTTCCCAGAACGAGTTGAACGCGTCGATCACCGGGGCTGATACGCGCCGCGCATTCAGGTCATAGCACGGGCAGGACAGGTTTGGTCCCTGGGCAATGGGGCCGCTGAGCAGGGTCGTCGGCGTCGGTATGATGGCCCACAAGGGTGCTCCGTCCTCGCCGATCTCCTTTGAATAGGCGTCTTCGTGGTAGTCGATCAGCACATAGATACCGGCATTCCGGGCGCTCTGGATCACGCTGTCCAGGAGATCGAGGTTGGCTGTGTTGAACGTCCCCTCCGTTGGCTCGAGTCCGCTCCAGTTGACGGCAAGACGTATGAAGTTGAAACCGAGGTGTGCCATGAGCTGTATCTGCGCATCCGTGAAGCTCGCGAGGTCTTCGTTGCGCGTCCTTCCGTCGCTGAAGGTCACGTCAAACAGGTTTTCGAATTTTGCGTTGACCCCGTGCAGCAAAACCTGTCTGCCGTACTGGTCGACCAGCACGCCGTTGTCCTCATTAACCCAGCTGAGGGTTTTTGTCGTCAGGGGAGGCAGCGGTGACGATGACTTTGTTCCCGAGCATGAACCCAGAACGACCACGACCATAACCATGAGAGCGGTGAATCCGAGCAACCTTGTTCTGCACTTGTGCATTGTTTCTCCTCCGTTTCTATAGTTCTACAAATATCTTAACAGTAAACCCCGTTCCTATCAAGACGCAGCATCACCGCAGTTCTGAAAATAAACCCTCAGCAGAGTGACCGCAGGCGCAGTACTCGTGCAGTAACGCGTGTTTAATCCTCACCCTGCACCTGCGGCAGGCTGACCTTTCCGTACTCACCGTCGTACCCGGGGGTAACCTCCACGGTCCCTTTTCTGACCTGCAGGACCCCTGCAAGGACCTGTTCGGGCAGCAGGCGTTTCAGCTCGGATGCAGGCAGGTCATGGATGATGTCAAGTTCGGGTATGCCTTTGTCGATCACCACTTCGGTGTACAGCCTGTTGACCCTGACCGTGTTCGCTCCTGTACCCAGAACGCCGGCGATGATCTCCTTGAGCGGCAGGAGGTGCCTGAACGGGATGGCGTTGCGCGGGACCACGCCGTCCCGCCGTGTCGCGAGACTGTCCACGCGGTTGAGCACGCCGATGGTGAGGGGCTTGCCGCATACCGGGCAGACGCCGTTGTGCCGGCGGGTCTGTTCCGGGGAAAAGCTGACCTTGCAGGTACGATGACCGTCGAAGTGATACTTGCCCTCCTCGGGAAAAAATTCCAGCGTGAACAGGAACCGTTTTTTGTCCTTGGTCTTCAGTGCAGATACGATTTCGCCGTATTCCATGGCACAATCAAACACGTTCGCCTCACGCCCGATCTTCTCCGGCGAGTGCGCATCCGAGTTGGAGACCAGCGTTATCCTGTCAAGCGCCTCCACCCGCCAGTTCATGGGCGGGTCAGACGAAAGCCCGGTCTCGATAGCATGGATGTGCCGGGCCTGGTCTTCGAAGCACTCGTCGAGCGAATCAAAACCGGATTTTGAGCCGAACACCGAGTACCACGGCGTCCATGCATGCGCAGGGATGACCATGCACTGGTCCGAAGCGTCCATCACCAGCTTGACGAGGTCCTGAGCGCTGAATCCGAAAATGGGACGGCCGTCGTAATCGAGCCTGCCGAAGCGCAGCAGCACCGTGGTGATGGCGTCGACCGCCGCAAACGATGGTGCCGTGATCACAGAGTGGATGCGCCGGGTTTTCCCTTTGAATGCATAGATGTTGCTGATCTCGGTGGTCAGCATGAAGTGGACGCCTGATCCGGATCCGCGCAGCGTAAACAGTCCGTCGGCTGCAGGTTCGAGCTTCTGTTTCAATTCCTTCAGGTATGCAGGATGGGTGAAGTCGCCGGTTCCCATGAGGTTGATACCCTTGCGCTGTGCCCAGAGTGCGATGGTGTCTGCGTCCATGTCCCTGCTGGTCGCCCTGCTGTACTTCGAGTGAACGTGCAGATCCGCGCGTATCTTCATCCTCATACCCGTATCGCGCCTATACCCGTATCGCAATGGGTCCGCCGCAGGCGGCGCACCGGTCGCCATTCAGTCCGGTAATCCGCACCGTGTACCCGATCCGCTCGATGACAGTGGCACCGCAGGCCGGGCAGTACGTGCTGTCCGCCCTCCTGTTGATGACATTGCCCACATAGACGTAGTTGAGCTTCTTGCGTGCATACGCGTATGCGGATTCGAGCACCTCCACGGGCGTCGGCGGTGCGTCGAGCTTGTAGTTCGGGAAGTAGCGCGAGAAGTGAAGGATGGTGTCTTTGCCGAGGGATGCGGCATAGTCCACAAGCCTGTGGATCTGGTCCTCGGAGGTGTTGTGTCCTGTGACGAGCAGGTTGGTCAGCTCCACGTGAACGCCTTTGTTCAGGGCGGTTTCAATGGTGTTTTTGACGGGGTCGAGTCTTCCCTTGCACAGATGCCGGTAAAAATCATCGTCCATGGCCTTGAGGTCGATGTTCATGGCGTCGATGAGGGGAAGGATGTCGGCGAGCGGCCCGGGGTTGACGAACCCGTTCGTCACCAGGACGTTCTTCATGCCTCTGTCGTGGAAGAACTGTGCGGTATCTTCGACGAATTCGAACCAGATGAACGGCTCGTTGTAGGTAAAGGCAATGCCCAGGGAATCCGTCTGGCGTGCCTGCTCATACAGGTACTCCCTGGTCGTCTCGTGCGTGGGCACATCTCCTTCCACGAGCTCCCAGTTCTGGCAGAACATGCAGTTGAAGCTGCACCCGATAGTGCCCACCGAGAGGATGGATGAGCCGGGATAAAAATGGTACAGGGGCTTTTTCTCGATGGGATCGAGGTTCATTGCGCTGATCGTATTGTAGGTTTCTGCGGTAAGAACGCCGCCCTGGTTGCTGCGGATTCCGCAGACGCCCCGGTGACCTTCGGCAATGAGACAGTTGTACGGGCACAACACGCACCGTACTCTGTTGTTGTGCTCGCTGACCGCGTATTTTGCCGGTATCTTCATGTTCCCCTCCTTTCCATTGCGCCGGACAGTCATGCAGTGTACCCGAAGGATACCACAGCCGCCGGTTCCGTACCACAAAATCAGGCGGAGGACGTGGGGAAAAGAGGCAGTTAGTTGGTTGATTTAAAACAAAAAACGTGCTCATAGTCTGGATACTATAAGGAATCGAGGTTATCCATGGAGTACGAAGCAGTCATAGGGCTTGAGGTGCACGCACAGCTGAAGACCGCGACAAAGACCTTTTGCGGTTGTTCGACGGTTTTTGCCCTCCAGCCGAACATCAACGTCTGCCCTGTTTGTCTCGGCATGCCGGGCGTTCTGCCGGTCCTGAACAGGAAGATCGTCGTGTACGCATGCATGCTCTCGATGGCGGTCGGCGGGACCATTGTGAGGCAGAGCGTTTTTGCACGGAAAAACTATTTTTACCCCGATCTCCCCAAGGGGTATCAGATCTCCCAGTACGACCTTCCCATCAACAAAAACGGCAGCATCAGGATACCGTCTGCAGGCGGGACCAGGGATATCAGACTCAACCGGATCCATATCGAGGAGGACGCCGGCAAGCTCATGCATAACCATGACGGCACAAGCTTCGTCGATTTCAACAGGTCCGGCATACCGCTGCTCGAGATCGTGTCCGAACCGGACATGGCGACGCCGGACGAGGCCGTGGCGTACCTGAAGAAGCTCAGGACCATACTCCTGTACCTCGGAATCTGCGACGGCAACATGGAGGAAGGTTCGCTCCGCTGCGATGCCAACGTTTCCGTACGGCCGCGGGGCACGGACGGGCTCGGGGTAAAGACCGAGCTGAAAAACATGAATTCATTCCGGTTTATCCATAAGGCGCTGGACTACGAGATACAGCGTCAGATTGATGTCCTGGGGGACGGCGGCAGCATCGTCCAGGAAACGAGGCTCTGGGACGAGGCAGAGGGTGTGACAAAGTCCATGCGCTCCAAGGAAGAGGCACACGATTACCGTTACTTCCCGGAACCCGACCTCCTGACCCTCGAGGTGGACGACGCCCTGCTGGAGGAAGCCCGCAGCAGCGTGCCGGAACTTCCGGACGCACGGGCAGCCAGGTTTGTGAGCGGGTACGGCCTCCCGCCGTACGATGCAGAGGTCCTGACAGCGTCACGGGACCTTGCCGGTTATTTCGAGGCAGTGGCAGGCACGTTCAGCAAGCCGAAGACCATCAGCAACTGGATCATGAGCGAGATGCTGCGGTTCATCAAGGACATCGATACCGGCGTGACGACATTCAAGGTCACCCCGGACCAAACGGCGAAGCTCCTCAACCTCGTGGAGGACGGAACCATCAGCGGGAAGATCGCAAAGACCGTCTATGAGCACATGGTGGAAACGGGCAGGGACCCGCAGGCGCTGATCAAGGAACTCGGGCTCGAACAGATCTCGGATGACAAGGCGCTGCGGGACATCATCCGGTCGGTCATGGGAAAGAACAGCAAGGAAGTGGAGCAGTACCGTGCAGGGAAGGAAAAGGTGTTCGGTTTTTTTGTAGGACAGGTCATGAAGTCGACCGGGGGCAAGGCGAACCCCGCGCTCGTCAATGACCTGTTGAAAAAATTATTAAAAGAGGAACACACATGAAGGTAAAAAAAGTAGTAACCTATTCCGGTGTAACACTGGTCGTCATTCTGGCAATTTTGGTGGTGCTGCCGTTTGTCATCAACCTCGACAAGTACATTCCGCAGATAACGGCGTCTGCAAGCAAGGCCGTCGGCAGGCAGGTTTCGATCAGCCACCTGCAGCTGACCATTCTCAGCGGTCTTGGCGTCGAACTCAAGGATGTTACCGTGCAGGAAAAGGTCCCTGCACGGACACCGTTTGTTTCGGTCAAAGACATCAACGTGGGTGTCAATCTCCTGCCGCTGCTCGAAAAAAAGATATCCGTCAGCAAGGTGATCCTCGTCAAGCCGGATATCAATATCATTCGCTATGAAAATGGAAAGTATAACTTTTCGGATCTCCTGCAGAAGCCCGCACCTGAAAAAAAAGAGCAGCCCGCACAGGTCAAGCCCGCGGCCGCTTCCGGAATACCCGAGGGATTTTCACTCGGCAAGCTTGAACTGTCGGACGGCAACGTAACCATAACGGACAGCGGGCATGGAAAACAGAAACAGTACGGTCTCAACCACATCGACCTCGGGGTATACGGGTTTAACGTCAACGAGGCATTCAAGGTATCGCTCGGGGTTTCGTTCAACAATTTGAAAGACGCCAGGCTTGATATTCACGGAGATGTAGGACCGACCGGTACGCAGATCTCCGTCGAGCACCTGCCGCTCAACCTGACCATCCAGTTAAAGAACATCGATATACCCTACGTGCTGTCGCTTGCAGGAGTCAAGGCACAGCCCCTGAGTGCGGGGACCCTGAACGTCGATGAAAAACTCAATTCGAAGCCGTCCGGCCCCATGGACATCAACGGCGAGATACGGCTCTCCGGACTCGCGCTGACCAACGGTACGATCAGTCCGTTCTCCATCAGCAACGCGTTACAGTTCGTTCCCAGGGAAAAGGTCCTCACCATAAAAGATGTCACCGTGAAGTCCGACGGGATCAACCTCGGCCTCGCCGGTGAAACGAACATTGCAACCAAGGCAATCGATGTCCGGCTGTTTTCGAGGGAACTGTCCCTGGAAAAGCTTCTGGCCTTTTACAGCCCCCTGAAGACATCGCTGCCGCCGGATGCGCAGGTCAGCGGTGATGCCGGTATCACGACGACCGTTCGCACCAGCGGCCCGCTCATGGCTGTCAACGGAACGATCGATCTTGCCAAGGCGAAAATCCGCTATGATGCATCGTTCGTAAAACCCGCCCAAACACCGCTGAGCCTGTCATTCAGCATCGCACACCACGGAAACACGCTGGACATCAGGGACGTCAGGTTCATTCTCGATAAGCTCGTCCTCGACGCGGCAGGGACCATGTTCACGTCCGGAGACATGAACGGGAACATCAGCCTTGCGACCAACAGCGTTCCTCTCCAGTCACTGGAGGACGTTGTTCCCATGATCAAGGCATACCACGCAACCGGCAGTTTTCTGCTCTCGGCCTCGGCAAAAGGCGCATTTAAAAAACCGAAAGATCTTGCGGTCCAGGGGAGGCTGCAGGTGAAAAACGTGACCGCATCAGTCACTTCCCTGCCCAAACCTGTCAAGACGTTCGATATGGACACCCTGTTCACGCGGAACAGCGTGACGATAAAATCCCTGTTCCTGCAGATCGGCAAGTCCGAGGTGCATGCAGCCGGGACAATCGGGGATTTCTCTGCCCCCAAGGGCAAGATCACGCTCACGTCTCCGTACCTCGACGTGGACGAGCTCATGCCGCCCTCGAAATCCGGCACAAAGACGGAAGCACCGGCATCGGCATCCGCACCCGCGGAAAAGAAACAAGCCCAGCCCTCGCTGCTCGACAAGGCAGATATAACACTGTCCGCCCGGGTACAGAAGGGGGTGGTAAAGAAAGCGCAGTTTGCGGACCTCGTGATGCTGGCGCGGCTCGTGAATGGAACGCTGCATCTCACGACGTTCGACGTCAGGGCGTTCTCCGGGCTCATCGCTGCGAACGGCACGGTTGGCATGAGCGGGAAGCAGCCCTACAACCTGAAATTGAAGACAACCGGGGTCAATCTCGGGGATATGCTCAACACGTTTACAAAATATCAGAATATCATGACCGGCAAGCTCGGCACGGACCTTGCTCTCAACGGGAATGCCAAGGAGCTCAAACAGACGGTTTCAGGCAAGGGTGTCATGACGGTGACCGACGGTGAGATAAAAACGTTCTCCCTGCTGTCGAAGCTGACATCCATTGCTAACCTGGTCAATGTCGGTTCCGGCGCAACGACGAAGATCCAGACCATGCGGATGACTGCGGTCATCGATCACGGCAAGGTGACATCCAACGATCTGAAACTGAACAGCAATGACTGCACGGTCGCTGCAAACGGGTATTTCGATCTCGATTCGAACCTCAACTATCACGGCACCGGCACCCTCTCCCGCGGCATTTCCGGCAGGGTAGGAGGGACGGCCGGGCAGCTCGTCAAAAATCAGCAGGGTGAGGTGGAGATACCCTTCATCCTGACCGGGGATATCCGGAGGCCGGTGTTCAATCTCGATGCCAAGGCATACGAGCAGCGGTTGAAAGAGGCTGCGAAGAAACAGGTCATCCAGCAGCTCAACAACCAGCTCAACAAGGAGCTGAAGACGAACAAATCGATCCAGCAGATCCAGCAGAACCAGAACCTTCAGCAGATCGAGAACCAGGGCAAAAAAACGCTCCAGCAGCTGTTCCACTAACATGGCATTCTTCACCTTGATCCCGAAGAAGGATCACATACTCCTGCTGGACCAGAGGCTTTTACCCGGAACGACCCGCTATATCAGGATCAGGACCTACCGGGACGCATTCGACGGCATCAGGCAGATGGCGGTCCGCGGTGCACCGGCAATCGGCGTCACAGCGGCTTTCGGCGTGTGGCTCGGTGCACGGTCGATCAGAACGAACGACCCGCGCAGGTACCTGGCTGAACTCGAAAAGATGTGCAGGCACCTCATCAGCGCACGTCCCACGGCGTATAACCTGTCGTGGGCGGTGAACAGGATGCTCGGTGTTGCACGCTCCGGCAGGCAGACGCCGTCCACCACTGCTGCAGCCCTGTACAAGGAAGCTGTGCGCATGTACCATGAGGACATCGACGCAAACCGGAAGATGGGCGCCTTCGGCGCACGGCTCATCAAAAACAATTCGACCGTGCTGACGCACTGCAATGCAGGCGCACTCGCGACAGCGGGCTACGGCACTGCACTGGGTGTCCTGCGTTCCGCACAGGAAGCCGGCAAGCATATCCGGATCTTCGCTGACGAGACGCGGCCGTTCCTGCAGGGCGCACGGCTGACTGCATGGGAGCTCCAGCAGGACGGTTTCGACGTCACGCTCATCACGGACAATATGGCCGGATGGATGATGAAACAGGGACTGATCAACGCCTGCGTCGTCGGCGCGGACCGGATCGCAGCGAACGGCGACGTTGCGAACAAGGTCGGTACCTACAGCGTCGCAGTGCTTGCGCGCGTCCACGGCATACCGTTTTACGTCGCTGCGCCCTCCTCGACATTCGATCCTGCGATAGCCACGGGCAGCGGGATTGTCATCGAGGAACGCCCGGTACATGAAGTCATCACCATCGCCGGCAAGCAGATAGCGCCCAACGGCATCAAGGTGCGCAACCCGGCGTTCGACGTGACCCCTGCGAAGTACATCACAGCGCTCATAACGGAAAAGGGCGTCATCTTCCCGCCGTACAAAAAAGGCATCCGGGCACTGCTCGGATAACCCGCACCAGCGGAAAGGAGAAGGTATGGATTTTGAAGTGTCCGAAAGGATGAAGATCATCCTCGGCATGATCAACGAGTTTGTCGACAAAGAACTTATCCCGATCGAACCGGAGTTTGTGACGAAGAACATCAAGAGCATGCTGCCGGTGCTCCGGGAAAAACGGAACATGGTCAAAAAGATGGAGCTGTGGGCCCCGAACCAGCCGAAAGAGTACGGCGGGATGGGGCTTGGACTCGTGGAGCACGCCCTGGTTTCCGAGGCACTCGGGAGGTCGCCGCTCGGGCATTACGTGTTCGGGTGCCAGGCACCGGACGCGGGGAACATGGAGATCCTCTATCTGCACGGCACGGACGAGCAGAAGCAGCGCTACCTCAGGCCGCTCATCGCAGGCGATATCCGGAGCTGTTTCAGCATGACCGAGCCCGAGATGCCGGGGTCGAACCCGGTCATGCTCGAGACGACGGCGGTCAAAGACGGCGATGCGTACGTGATCAACGGACAGAAGTGGTTCTCCACGGCTGCGGACGGCGCGGCGTTCACCATCGTCATGGCGATCACCAACCCGGACCAGCACCCGTACATGCGGGCAAGCATGATCATCGTCCCGACGGATACGAAGGGCTACAGCCTGGTGCGCAACATCCCGGTCATGGGGCACACCGGGGAGGACTATTTTTCCCACGGAGAGGTGTCCTTCCAGTCGTGCAGGGTACCGCAGAAAAACCTCCTCGGTCCCGAGGGAATGGGGTTTGTGATAGCACAGGAGCGCCTCGGTCCCGGCAGGATCCACCACTGCATGCGGTGGATCGGTATCTGCGACCGGGCGTTCGACCTGATGTGCTCCCGGGCGTCCAAGCGGATCATGTCTCCTGACGGCAAGACCCTTGCGTCAAAGCAGATCGTCCAGGAGTGGATAGCGGATTCCGCAGCCGAGATCAGTGCCGCAAAGCTCATGGTGCTCAATGCTGCCTGGAAGATAGAGAAGCTCGGACAGAAGGAGGCACGGGACGATGTTTCGTTCATCAAGTTTTACGTCGCGGGCGTGCTGCAGCGGGTCCTGGACAGGGCACTGCAGGTGCACGGCGGCCTCGGGATGACCGACGATACGATCCTCGCGTTCTTCTACCGGCACGAGCGTGCCGCCCGGATCTACGACGGCGCAGACGAGGTGCACAAGATGGCAGTGGCCCGGCGTATCCTGAAAACGTACGAGGGCAGGGACATCCGGTAGGGTGCCGCGGTCATGGATCTGACGGACAAGTCAAAAAAGATTCGCGAGGGGGAACAGTTCGACATTCCGGGGGTGGAGCGGTTTCTGAAGCAGAACATACCAGGGCTGCAGGGTGACCTCGTTGTCGAACAGTTCCCGAGCGGCTACTCCAACCTCACCTACATGATCAAGGTAGGGGACACGGAGCTTGTTCTGCGGCGGCCGCCGTTCGGCACCAAGGCGAAGACAGCACACGACATGAAGCGGGAGTACACCATCCTGCATGCGCTGAACCCCGTTTTCCCGTTCTGTCCGAAACCGCTCGTCTACACGGACGACGCCGCTGTCATGGGCTGCCCGTTCTACGTGATGGAGCGTATCCGCGGCATTATCCTGAGGAGGGACCTGCCGCCGGGCCTGGTGTTCACGCCCGGTGACGCGCATAAGCTCTGCGAGAACCTTGTCGATGTCCAGCTCGGGCTGCACATGCTCGATTACACGACGATCGGACTGGCGGACTTCGGCAGGCCCGAGGGTTATGTGAAGCGCCAGATCGACGGGTGGTCGCAGCGCTACAGGAACGCGCGCACCGAAGATGCGCCGGATTTCGAATCCGTCATGCAGTGGCTTCAGGAAAAGATGCCGCGCGAGACAGACAGGCCCTGTATCATCCACAATGATTTTAAGTTCGATAACGTCGTCCTTTCCCCGGATGACCCGCTCAGGATCATCGGGGTGCTTGACTGGGAGATGGCGACCATCGGCGACCCGCTCATGGACCTCGGCAGCTCGCTTGCCTACTGGATCCAGGCAGACGACCCGCCTGAGTTTCAGGCGATACGCATGATGCCCACGGACATCCCCGGTGCCATGACGCGGTCAGAACTGCTCCGGCGGTATGAAGAGCGGTCCGGCATGTCTATACAGAATTTCGACTTTTACTACTGTTTCGGCCTGTTCAGGCTCGCGGGCATTGCCCAGCAGATCTACTACCGGTACTATCACAAGCAGACGAAGGACGACCGCTTCGCACTGCTGATCTTTGCCGTGAAGGCGCTCGAACAGGCTGCACTGCGGGTCATCAAGAGTTCGGCCCTGTAGGCGGCAGGGGGGATATTCTCTATTTTTTCCTGCACGGAGGTGCTTATGGGAAGTGTCATCATTACCGGCGCATCGAGCGGCATTGGCATGGCCTGTGCGGAGCGATTCGCCCGGGACCACTGCAACCTCATCCTCAATGCGCGGAGGGAAGACCGGCTGGAGCGCCTGGCGGAAAGGTTGAAGCTGTACGGCGTTGCCATCTATTATAAAAAGGTGGACATGCGGGACAGCGACGGCGTGACGGCATTCATCCGGTCCCTGCCGCAGGACCTCATGCCCATCGACATCCTGATCAACAACGCAGGCCTGAGCAGGGGACTGGGTCCCCTTGACGCAGGCGTCCTCGAAGACTGGAATGAGATGATAGATACCAACATCAAGGGCGTCCTGTATATCACCCGTGCGGTCATCCCCCTCATGAAGGCGCAGGGCTACGGGCACATCATCACGATCGGGTCGATCGCAGGCCACGAGCCGTACCCCGGCGGCAACGTCTACTGCGCAACCAAGGCTGCGATAAAGTCCCTGAACAAGTCCCTGCGGATGGACCTTGTCGGCACGAACATCCGGGTCACCTCTGTTGATCCCGGCATGGTCGAAACAGAGTTCAGCGAGGTGCGGTTCCGGGACGCGCAGCGGGCACAAAAGGTCTACCAGGGACTCAAACCCCTGACCGCCGGCGATGTTGCGGATGCTGTCCATTTCTGTGCGACCCGGCCCCGGCACGTCAACATCGAGAACCTTGTCATCACACCCACCCAGCAGGTCAATGCCATGATCAACGACCGGGACTACGCCGGGAAAAAGCCCTGACAACCGGCGGGCGCGGGTTTTACGGATCCTGCACAAGGAACAAGGATGGTGTTTCTGATCGTTCAGATCTTGATATGCAGCATCGGCATACCCAGCCTCTGCCGCAGGTTTTCACCTTTCATCAGGGAGGCTTTTCTCACAGGAACATCGCCGCGATCGCCCTCGTGCTGTGCCTGGAGCCCGGCCGGCAGGCTCGCACCATGCTGTATCGTGTGCTTCCCGTACTTCTGTGAAAGCTGATCAAGACTCCCGTATATCCTCGACATCTTGTCTATCCGTGCCCTGTTGTCGAACAGGCCGTACTGTACACTGCCCTCGGGGACCAGCCCTGCCAGCACCACACCGGTCTGGCGGTAAAGCCCGTGCGGTTCGAAGACGCGCCCAAAACCTTCCCGCAGCAGCTCGATGAGCTCAAGAGGGTACGAGCTCGGCTTGTTCAGTTTGATCTCCACGCCCTCGCTGGTGAAGTCCTGTTTGCGCAGAAACAGGATAATCCGTCCTGCTGCCAGCCGGTATCTCCTGGCCTTGATACAGGCGTTTTCAAGGTTCTTCGACAGCTGGGCAAAGACGAACGTTGCATCCGCCGAGGGAGGGGTAAATGTCCGCACCTTGCTGATGGACTGATAGGTGCCTTTTGCCTGCGCGGTCACAGGATACACGCTCCTGCCGTTGAGTTCATGCCATATCTCACGGTACGGCTTGGACAGGTATCTGTCCGCCCAGCCTTCTTCCTTCCGGGCGAACTGCAGGGCAGTGGCAATCCCGTGCTTGTGGAGGAACGCGGTTGTGTTCGGACCAATCCCCCATACCTTTTCCACCGGCAGGCTTTCAAGGTACACGTGGATCTCCCTGCCGGGGATCACGGTCAGTCCGTTGGGCTTGTTGTGCCTGGACGCGATCTTTGCAAGGACCTTGCTCAGGCTAACCCCGGCGGACACCGTGATGCCGAGCTCGGTCTCTATGGTCCTGCGCATCTCTGCGGCAATGGATTCATACGAGCCGTGGAAGCTGCGCCGCAGGCCGGTCAGATCGACAAAGGCCTCGTCGATGCTGTACTCTTCGACGTCAGGGGAGAAGCGCCTCACGATCTCGAACAGGCGGATCGAAAACAGACTGTAGGTCTCGTAATCCGAGGGCAGGATGATGCAATCCGGACAGACTTTCTTGACCTCGAACAGGCGCATGCCCCGCTGCACGCCTTGCGCCTTGGCTTCGTAGCTTGCGGCTGCAACGATGCCCCGCTCTTTTCCTGTTATCACAGGCCTGCCCCTGAGTTCCGGGTGGATGGCCTGTTCGCAGGACGCAAAAAAGGCGTCCACGTCGACGTGCATGATCGCCTGCGGAAAGGATGAAACCGTGAGTGGTTGATTGTCCATGCGGATACCTTTTGGAAAAATCTCCCCAACCCCTCTTTTTCAAAGAGGGCCGTATGAAGTCTCCCCCTTTGGAAAAGGGGGAATAAGGAGGATTTTTCGATGAATGTACATTAAGTTACTTCGGGCTACAGGTATTTGCGGACGACCGCAGTCACCACACCGGCGATCTTCAATTCGTTCTTTGGCCGTATCGGCTTGTAGTTTGCGTTGGCTGCGACAAGGCAAAAGGACCCTCCGCGTTTTTCGAGATACTTCATGGTCCATTGACCGTCGACCTGTGCAATAACGATATCCCCGTTCTTGGCGGCCATGCCCCGGTCCACGATCACCATATCTCCGGGCATGATGCCCGCATCCTTCATGGAATCGCCCGATACCTTCAAGAGGAAGGTCGCCTCACGGTTTTTGATCAGGAGGTCATCGAGGGACAGGGTATCGATCAGCTCTTCCTCGGCAGGGCTCGGGAACCCGGCTTCTACCGTACCGAGCACCTTGACCGGCAGGGCAAGGGATTTCGGGATGAGCCTGCCTTTTTTGTCCCGGACGATGACCTTGAGCCTTTCCAGCTTTCCGACGAGCTTGAAGGCAGAATCTTTTGACCGGAACCCGAGCAGGTCACCGATCTCGGCATAGCTCGGCATCCTGCGGTTCTTATGGTAGAACCGCTCGATCTCCCTGATACGGCCCTGCAGCTCTTCTTTCGGTGTCCTTGTTGGCATGGAGGAAGTATAGGCGAACGATCGTTCGCTGTCAAGCGTTCGCTGTCAAGGGGAATGTTCTTAACCCGCTGATTGTGGTACGATCCTTCCATGTGCGGCAGGTTTGACATCCACTCGGCAATAGAGATAATCGCCCGGGTCTTCGATATCGACGATGTTGCCTGCGACGTTGCGGCAGATTACAACGTCACACCGGCCCGGGATATTCCCATCGTGGTCAATGAGGGGAAGAAGAACAGGCTGATCCTCAGCAGGTGGGGATTTCTCCCGTCCTGGGCAAAGGATACGAGGACAGGCTATTCCATGATCAATGCAAGGGCTGAAACCATAGACTCGAACCGGTCTTACAGGGACGCCTTCCTCATGGGCCGCTGCCTCGTGGTGGCAGACGGGTTCTATGAATGGCAGCGGCGCGGCAGGGCGAAGGTGCCCTACTATATCCATCTCAGGACAGGGGGGCCGATGGCTTTCTGCGGACTCTTTAACACCTGGACGTCTCCCGACGGCAGGGAGATCCGTACCTCCACGATCGTTACGACCGGTGCAAACGAGCTCGTTGCACAGATTCACGACAGGATGCCGGTCATCCTCCACCATGCCGATTTCTCACGCTGGCTGGACCCCGGTGTCCATGATAAGACCGTCCTCAAACGGTTCCTGACGCCCTTTCCCTCCGGAGAACTCGAAGCCTACCCGGTCTCGCCAAAGGTCAACTCTCCGGGGTTCAATTCGCCAGACGCCATAAAGCCGGTGACCGGATCAAGTACTTTTTAAGCAGAAAAAATTGACTTACAAGGGGCGCCGGCTTATCAAGCAGGTATGAACACCTTATAAAGGAGGTTCCCATGTTGCAAAAAAACAAACTGCAAAGCAGTTTCAGCGTGGCCTTGGCCATTATCATGGCGCTTACGTTTCTGATGCTTGCTCAACCATCGCGTTCTTTTGCTGGAGACCTGTCGAGCTTTAAGCCCTCCCCGGTGCCGGTCCCCAAAGACAACCCGCAGACGCCGGAAAAGATCGAACTCGGCAAGATGCTCTTCTTTGATCCGAGGCTGTCGGGCAATGGTGCGATATCGTGTGCAACCTGTCATATCCCTGCGGCAGGGTTTGTGTCACCGACACAACTGTCGCTCTCGTTCCCGTCGACCATGCACTGGAGGGCGGTTGATTCGGTCATCGACGCGGCGTACCTGAAATACCTGTTCTGGGACGGCAGGGCGTCGTCCCTGGAACAGCAGGCACTGGGTCCCATTGGCGCGCCGTTCGAAATGAACATGCACCTGCATTACATGACTGCCAGACTCTCAGAGATACCGGGGTACAGGACAATGTTCAAGAAGGTATTCAACACCGATACGATTACACCGGAGCTGGTTGCCAAGGCACTTGCATCGTTCGAACGGACGATCGTCGTTACCGATAGCCCTTTCTACCGTTATGTGAACGGTGACAAAAAGGCGCTCTCGAAACAGGCGCTTGCCGGGTTCAAGCTGTTTACGGGAAAGGCTGGCTGTATCCGTTGCCATTATGGGCCATATTTTACAGACAACGAATTTCATGCACTCGGCGTGCCCGAACTGCAGTTGACCGGTGAAGAGCAGAAACTCAATGCGGCAGCGCGGCATTTCTTTGCCTACGGCGCCGGCATATCGGATTTCAACACGATCGACCGTGACCTGGGCAGGTATTTTGTCACCCACCGGCAGTCTGATATGGACAAGTTCGGAACGCCCAGCCTGATCGACGTCGTCGGGCCGTACTACATGCACAACGGATCGATCAAGGGGCTCATGGCCGTTGTCGAATTTTTCAATAAGGGCGGCGGCAGTGTACCCAATAAGTCGGTGCTTCTCAAACCGCTCCATCTCACGATG
>JAJYLM010000170.1 GCA_021787655.1 bacterium | reverse complement strand
CTCTTCCTTACCAAGGAAGTGCTCTACCAACTGAGCTACATGGGCATAAGCGGGAAACGGGGTTCGAACCCGCGACCACCAACTTGGAAGGCTGGAGCTCTACCAACTGAGCTATTCCCGCTTAATCATATAAATGTCAATCAAAATTACTAAAAAATCAACAAAAATCAATGGTGAGGGAAGGATTCGAACCTTCGTAGGCGCTATGGCCGGCAGTTTTACAGACTGCTCCCTTTAGCCACTCGGGCACCTCACCCCACATTTACCTCTCTCTCAAAATCCTATCAAATTTGCCGGAACATTGCAAAGCTAGCGAGGGGACTCGAACCCTTAACCTGCTGATTACAAATCAGCTGCTCTACCAATTGAGCTACGCTAGCAACAGCAAATTATTTTTGATAACATATTAAAATTAGTTGTCAAATAGTTTCTTTGCCGGCGTGAACTCTCAAACAGGGACATCCGCTGCGCCCGTGTACCTGCTTTGTCTGCCGGTAGTTGACCTGGACAGCCGGCAGCACCGGCCGCGTTCCGGAAGGCCCTTTTACACCAGTCTGTTTTTCAGCCTGCCGATGCCCTGGATCTCCACCTCGACCGAATCCCCCCTGTTCATGGGACCGATCCCCGGCGGAGTACCTGTTGAAATGATATCGCCCGGCAGCAGTGTCATGACCTGTGATACAAAGCTGATGATCTGCACCACGGAAAAGTGCATATCCGCGGTCGTACCGTCCTGCTTCACAGCGCCGTTCACCGATGTTTTTATGGACAGGTTTTCCGGTGCAAGCTCTGTTTCTATCCAGGGACCGACCGGAGCAAAGGTGTCGAACCCCTTGGCCCGTGTATACTGAACATCCTTTGCCTGCAGGTCACGCGCAGTAACATCGTTCATGATGGTATAGCCGAATATGTGCGCCTTCGCCTGTTCCACGCTTACCTTCTTTGCAGTTCTGCCGATGACAACCGCAAGCTCGCCCTCATAATCGACCCGCTGCGACAGAGCGGGATACACGATATCATCACCGTTCCCGATGAGCGCGGTCGTCGGCTTGATAAAGATCAGCGGTTCGTCAGGCATGGCTTTACCGAATTCCTTTGCATGATCCCGGTAATTCAATCCGATAGCAACGATCTTCGTGGGACACACCGGGGGTAAAAAAGTAACCTCTTTGACAGGGAGCCTGTTACCACTATACATGATATTTTCATACGGCGGTTCTGAGAGCAGGCGGGCGTACTCACCATCTATAACACAAAAATATGTTTTTCCTGAAACTATGCATCTGCCTATTTTCATTGTCTTTTCTCCATTCTTTTGTTGGTCACCTACGACGTTTCCCGAACCTTGTCAATCAACCGGGCAGCAGATCTTTATGCCGCCCATACGCTTGGGCAATTGAATGCCTGAATCCATCATACGGAAGCAAGGGTGTGAGACAATGCGAAGCAAAACACCAACGAACTGCCTGAATGGATTTCAGGGTAATCTGCATGGACAGCGTCTCGCCCCTCGTCAAAGACACGTTACTCTATTGCGGTGTATTCGTTTAACGAACGGAGCGTTGTTTTGCGAGCAGAGACGAACAACCCTTGCTTCCTCTTAATGATACGGAGCAAGCAAGGGGTGAGACGATGCGACAGGTCAATCCAAGCCGATGGAAAACATGGATTCGAGGTCATGGCGCGAATAGACCTTGAATCCAACCGAGGTATTTGCTTTGAGAATGCCCTGCTTTTTCAGGATATTGTTCGTCACGATACCGGGCAGGTCATCGAGCGTCCCTGTACGGACAATAGCAAGCAGGTCGTAATCACCGGTGATAGAGTACACCTCGGTAACGCCGTTTATCTGTGAAATACCTTCGGCAAGCTCCTCGAGCCTCTCAGGTGTACACGCAATGTGAACAAACGCCGTAATCATACTTACCTCCTGTACAACATGACTCAATAGCATGCCGCTGCCGGATTTTCAATCGCGAAACTGCTGCAGCGGGAAGCCTGCACACTCTGTTGACTTTTAGAACAGTGACATTGTAAAGAATTGACATGTTGAATAAATTGTTCCGGAGAAGCCTCGCATTCAAACTGACAGCAATCATGACGCTTGTCGTTGTCTTTACCCTTGGCATCGCCATCGGCATCTATATCTACTTCGAAAAGGATTTCGCACGCACATCTGAGCAATACCAATTCTCATTTATCAACCGGGAGTTCGAAGAGCTGATTTCGTACACCAGCGGCAAGGATCACAGCATACAGCCCGGCCATATCATCGAAAAACTCGGGGAAAACGCCAGCATCAACTTTATAACGATCTACGATACGAACGGCAAGCCGGTACTCTCCAGCGTCAGCGGCCCGCAGAAGTCCCTCTCCCCGGACCGACTGAAGCAGCTCGAAGAACTTTCCAATAACAGTTCCCTAACTGTTTCTTCGAAAAAAACGCTCGATTACATAGCTCCCATCAAACTCAGGGTCAGCTGCCAGCGGTGCCATACCAATGGAACCACCATGGGATTCATCAAGATCAGCGCCTCGCACTCGGCCATCTATTTTCATACCTACGATATGGCCAAGAAATTCGGCTTCATTTTTCTGTCGTCCCTGATCATATTTGCATTGATATCCGTCTTCGCTTCCGAATTCATGGTCATCAAACCGCTCAAGGACTTCGTTGCACTGATCCACAAGGCAGAACTCAATAATTTTCTTCCGCGGACAATCCAGACCAGGGAAGACGAGATCGGAGAGATAGAAGACAACTTCAACCAGATGCTGTCCAGGATCACCAACCTTATGGCCACGAGTGTGGAACGGGAACGTGAACTCGTCTTCGTCAAGGAGGAATTGAAGTACAAGGAACTCCTCGAGAAGAGGTCCGAGCAGATCGAACGGGTCAACAACGAACTCGAGGGCAGCGTCAAGGAACTGTCCATGCTGTACAACTTCGGACAGTATATCATCTCAACCGTCGACATGAATGAACTGCTCAGGATCATCACGACGGCAATCGTCGATACGCTCAACTACAAGGAATGTGCCATCCTCTTCAAGGAGGACAACCTGCTGAGGATCGTCTCTGCATGGGGGTTCGAAGACAACACCCGGCTTATCGGTATCGAGTTCGGTCTCGAGGAAGGCATCAGCGGTGCCGTCGCTTCAACCGGTAAACCGCTTCTCATCAATGACACCAGCAAGGAATCGCGGTACCTGCACTACAAAGGACAAACACGCAAGGAAGGTTCTTTCCTCAGTATCCCGCTCAAATACAAGAACACCGTTATCGGGGTTCTCAACGTGAGCAACGACATGCCCGGCAGCCTGACGAAAAAAGACATCGATTTCCTGACCGCAATCAGCGCGCAAATCGCCGTGGTCATCGAAAACGCCCGTCTGTATGAACAGACGAAGGAACTGTCCATTACCGACGACCTGACCGGCCTGTTCAACAGGCGTCACATGCGCGTGATCCTCGACAAGGAGTGGGAACGGTCGAACCGGTACCACCAGCCTCTCTCGCTCCTCATGATCGACCTGGACCTCTTCAAAGCGTACAACGACCGGTTCGGGCACCTGAAGGGAGACGAGGCACTCGCCATCGTTTCCCAGATCATAAAAATGAATATCCGTGGTATCGATGTACCGATACGGTACGGCGGAGAAGAATTCCTCATCATACTCCCTGACACACCTGCAGCCGGGGCCCTGGCGACTGCTGAGAAACTGCGCAAGGCCATCGCCGATGCCTTTACGGAAAACAATACGCCGATGCTCACGATCAGCCTCGGCGCCGTGTCGTACCCGGAACAGATGTTCGAGACCATCCACGAATTCCTCTATGCCTCGGACGTCGCCCTGTACGAGGCCAAGCGGAGGGGACGCAACATCACGGTAAAATACGACGGCAAATCCATGCAGGAGAACAATACATGATAAATAACCATGTCAGCGATCTGCGGAAACAGATCGACGCTATCGATCGAAGACTGCTTGAACTGCTGAACAGCAGGATAGGAATAGCGATCGATATCAACAGGGAAAAGAAGAAGACCGACGCACCTGTGTACTATCCTTCGCGCGAGGCCTTTATCCTCAACAGGCTCGTCCGGCTGAACAAAGGACCGCTGA
>JAJYLM010000169.1 GCA_021787655.1 bacterium | reverse complement strand
GATCGCGGGCAGCAGCGCTGCGATCGTTGTCGGGATCAGACAGACAAACAGGGAAACAAGCGCTGTCATGGTCACCGGGCTGCCATGGCCCATCGCCTGGATACTGTAATCGGACAGAGGTCTCAGGTTGAGGACGACGAAGAAGAACACCACGGTCAGGGCGACCAGGAGGACCTCGAGTGCGACCTCGTTGGGCGTCTTGCGCCGCTTGGCACCTTCCACCAGTGAGATCATCCGGTCGATAAAAGTTTGTCCGGGGTCGGAGGTTACCCGTACGACGATGCTGTTCGCTATGACCTCGGTACCGCCGGTCACTGCACTGCGGTCACCGCCGGATTCCCGGATCACGGGGGCAGATTCGCCGGTAATGGCCGCCTCGTTCACCAGTGCGGCACCGGCAACAACCTCGCCGTCGCTGCCGATGATATCGTGTGACTCCACAAGGATGAAGTCACCTTTGCGCAGCCTGTCCGAGGGGACACGCTCGTAGGCGCCCTGGAGGTCCGGTTTTTTCAGTTTTTTTGCCACGACCTGTGTCCGGGTCTTCCTCAGGCTTTCTGCGCGGGCCTTGCCCCTGCCTTCAGCGAGTGCCTCTGCGAAGTTTGAGAATATAACGGTCAGCCACAGCCACAGGGATACCATCCCGGTAAACCACAAAGGCTCACCCTTGCCACTCATCAGGGTAGATATGAATACCGTGGTCGTCATGATACTACCGATCTCGACGGAGAACATGACCGGGTTTTTCCACAGGGTGCGGGGATCGAGCTTCCTGAAAGATTCGACAAGCGCCGTTTTCATCAGTTCAGGTACAAATATGCTTTTGCCCTTCGTCGAACTTGTACGCATGGCTACCTCCCTCCTATCATCATCATGTGTTCGACGATCGGACCCAGAGAAAGGGCCGGGAAAAAGGTCAGTGCACCAACAATAAGTATTACTGCCACCAACCAGATGATAAAGGTCGGTTGATCCGTGGGGAGCGTGCCCGGGCTCGGGGGCACATACTTCTTTTTCGCGAGTGTCCCAGCCATAGCAAGCGCGGCAAGTGCAGGTGCAAACCTGCCACCAAGCATAGCGATGGACGTCGTCAGGTTATAGAACAGCGTGGTTGCATTCAGACCTGCAAATGCACTCCCGTTGTTGTTGGACGTTGAGGCAAATGCATAGAGTACTTCGGTCAGACCGTGCGGTCCCGGATTTGACACGGCGCTGATACCCGCTTTTGTGATGAGCGCTAAGGACGTAAAGATCAGGACGATGATGCCGGACGAAAGGACGATGATGACGGACATCCACATCTCCGTCGACTCAATCTTCTTTCCCAGGTACTCGGGAATCCTGCCAATCATCAGACCTGCCACGAACACCGAGATGATGACAAATGCGAGCATGGTGTAGAGCCCCGACCCGACGCCTCCGAACACCTCTTCGCTCAGCAGTATCAAGGTCAGGGGGACCATGCCGCCGAGCGGGGTCAGCGAATCGTGCATGTTGTTCACAGCACCGCACGACGTCGCTGTCGTCGCGACGGAGAACAGCACAGAACCTCCGAGTCCAAAGCGCACGTCCTTGCCTTCCACATACGCACCCTCGGCTCCGAGCTTCGAGACAAGAGGGTTACCGGTGTACTCCGCCCAGTACATGCCACCAAGGGCAACAACAAAGATCAGCATCATGGCGGCATAAATTGCCCATCCTTGCTTCTTCTTGCCTGCCATGGAGCCGAAGGTGTGGGGTAGGCCGGCGGGGATAAGCAGGATGAGAAAAATCTCGAGCACATTGGAAAGCGGTGTTGGGTTTTCAAAGGGGTGGGCCGAATTGGCATTGAAGAAACCGCCGCCGTTGGTACCCAGTTCCTTGATCGCTTCCTGTGCAGCAACAGGCCCCATGGGCAGGGTCTGTTTTGTTACCGTGACCTGTTTTGTTTCAGGGTTTCCTTTCGCGTCCCTGATCTGCCTTCCGTTTGCATCGAGCACAGGTTGATAATAGGTGTACGGTTCGACAAGGTTTACCTGCTTGTACGGGCTGAAGTTCTGGATCACGCCTTGCGAAACCAGCACCAGCGCGGCAATAAAAGCGATTGGCAACAGTATGTACAATACGCCCCGGGTCATATCGACCCAGAAGTTGCCGATGGTATCGGCTTTCCTGCGCACGATCCCGCGGATAAGGGCAACGGCTATTGCCATGCCGGCTGCTGCAGAGTAGAACTGGTGTACCATCAGTGCAATGACCTGGGTAAAGTAGCTTGCAGCGGACTCACCTGCATAGGCCTGCCAGTTGGTGTTCGTCAGAAAGCTCACCGCCGTATTGAGAGCAAGGTTCCATGAAAACCCGGAAAACTGCCGGGGGTTGAAAGGCAGGTAGCCTTGCAGCAGCAGTATCAGGAGCGTTACGGCAAACCCGATGATGCTGAAGATGACCAATGACACTGCATACTGCTTCCAGTCCATCTCAGCGTCCTGACGGATACCGCAGACCGTAGAGAAGAACCGCTCCACGGGAGCGAAGATCGGTGTTAGAAACGTATGTTCTCCCTGATAGACCTTTGCCATAAACCTGCCGAACGGACCGGCGATCAGGGTGAGCACAGCAAGGAACACAATAAGTTGCAGGACATCCACCACTACATTGATATGCATGACCAGCCTCCTTTCCCCTGCACAGGCATGACATTCATCCTGTCATAAACAATAAACCGTTCCGGGGAGGTTATGCTCCTGGAAAACCCTGTCACTCCTTGTACCATCTTTTCCTCCTTTTTACGAGGGCAAGAGCAAAAAAAAGACCGCGGGTAACCGCGGCCTTCAGGAATGCCAGTTGCCCTTTCAAATGCCTACGAGGTTAGCTGACGGGCTCGGACTTGAAAGTGTCCTATCCTTTCGTGTACCAAGGAATACGCCCCAATTGTGGGTCCCCCGCACCCGTGCTGAGCATGGGTCTCGGCTGCTTTTTAATTTCACGTGAATATAATCATGGGGAAAATAATGTCAAGTATTGTCCGGGACATCTGGCGGCGCCGGAAGATTGACAGGTTGACGTACAAACCGCATCATGATAATGAGCAACATACCGAAGTACTCGGTATCACGCAACCAGGCAACACGCAAAAGGAGCAAAAGACCGTCAAAGCCTATGCCTGAAAAAAAAGAGAGGACATCAAAAACAAAGCGCGGACGTGGTGCTTCAGGGCCAAATCAAGCATCGCCGGCCGGAGGAATGTTTTTCAGTTCGCTGGTGGAAAACGCGCAGAGCAAGATCACGATCGTCGATAAAGACGGCGTGATACGGTACCAGAATAAAGGTTTTTACGGTGACGATTTTTATACCCCGGATGACCTGATCGGCAAAAAATTTATCGGGCTCGTTCATCCGGATTATACGCAGCAGCTGAGTACCCTGTTTGCCGAACTTATTAAGAGTCCGGGTTCTGTGCGCCAGATGCAGGTCCCCTTCCGCTACAAAGACGGGTCGTGGCATTTCCTCGATATCAGGGCAAAGAGCATGCTCGACAATCCTGTCATTTCCGGAATTGTCGTCAATTCCCGGGACATCACGGATCGAAAGACCGTTGAGAACGAACTGAAGCAGCGGAGCACCCAGCTCGAGCACGAGATCGAGGACCGGAAGAAGGCCGAGCAGGCATTACGGACAAGCGAAGAGTTTTTCAGGACGATCGTCCAGAACAGCTTCGACTCTATCGTCGTCATCGACAGCAAAGGTGTGCGCAAATATGCCTCTTCATCCTTCAGCAATGTCGGCGGGTACGATCCTGAGGATATGCTCGGCAAGAACATTTTTGATCTCGTGCACCCGGACGACCGAGCCCTGGCAGCGAGATCGTTCCAGGAACTGCTGGCTGATCCCAATCATATGCGCTCGCTGCAAGCCCGCTATCTCGCCAAGGACGGAAGTTACATATGGGTGGAAGTACTCGCAATGAATATGCTGAACAATCCTCTCGTCGAGGGGATTGTGCTGGATACCCGCGATATTACGGACCGCAAGAGGATCGAAGAAGAGCTGCACCAGAGCGAAGTACGGTTCCGGACCATTGTTCAGAACAGTACAGACATCATCGTCATCGTCGATGAAAAGGGAACCAACAAATACATATCTTCGTCATTTGGCAAGATCACCGGT
>JAJYLM010000020.1 GCA_021787655.1 bacterium | reverse complement strand
ATTGAATATTTAATTTTGAGTTTTGAGTTTCTTCAGTACAGTTGACAGGTTGTAAATAATATGAAACTGTTCTATCATTGTCTAAATTAAGGAGGACACATGTCTGACACTGAAACAAACAATGAAACAAAAAATGAAGGGCAAACGCCGCAGCCAAAGGACAGAACGACCTTTTTCGTCCTGTCCAGCGTCCTGGTCATCATCGTCGTGGTCGTCGGTGTACTGCTCTGGAAATCCAATATTCTGAAGATGGGACCAAAGCCCCTGGAACTTGTCAAAGGCACAGGCCCTGCCATTGTTATCGGCAGCGAGACGATATCCAAGCCCGAACTGAACAAGCAGCTCAACCTTCAGGTCTCTCTGCTCAAGCAGTACTTTGCGAGCCAGGGGAAGCCGTTTGATCCGTACAGCAAGGAAAATGCACAGATCATCAACCAGATAAAGCAGAATGTCATCCAGGGCATGATCACGCTGACCCTGCTCAAGGATTACGCGAAGCAGAACAACATCACTGTCAACGATGCGCAAGTGAACGACACGCTCAACCAGCTTCAGGCCCGGTTCGGCAAGGATAAGTTCCAGACCATCGTCGATCAGTCCGGAATGAACATGAACGAGATCAAGACCCAGCTCAAGGAACAGCTCATCGCCAAGGACGTGTACTCGAGCCTCGAGAAGACCGTCAAGGTCACGGATGCCGAGGAAAAGTCCTTCTATGATCAGCATAAGGCACAGTTCAACGTCCCCGAGCAGGTCGATGCCCGGCACATCCTGGTGAAAACAAAGGCAGAGGCAGAGCAGATAGAAAAAGAACTGAAGGCAGGCAAGTCCTTTACCGTGCTTGCCATGGAGAAATCCATCGACAAGGGGAGTGCAGTGAAGGGCGGGGATCTCGGGTTCTTTTCTGCGAATGAAATGGTCCCGGCTTTTTCCGCAGCGGCGTTTGCCCTGAAGAAGCCCGGTCAGATCAGCCCGATCGTCCATACCCAGTTCGGGTACCATGTCATCCAGCTCGTTGCGAAACATCCGGCACAGGTCAGGACGTTCAAAGATGTCAAGCCCGAGCTCGATGCAATGCTGGCGCAGCAGGATGCAAAGTCGGCGTTCGAGAAGCTGATTGACAGTTTGAAAGCAAAGACGAAGATAGACATAAAAGTACAGTGATGTGCACAGAGAACACCTTTTAACACAGTCCGAACATAAAACGGGCAGGGAGTTCGAAAAGGAGCTCAACGAAGAACAGCTCGAGGTTGTTCTGTCAAAAGGTGGTCCGAGTCTTGTTATAGCAGGTGCCGGCAGCGGAAAGACCCGTACCCTGATTTACCGGGTTGCAAAACTGGTGGAAGAAGGGGTACCCCCTGCGGGCATCCTGCTCGTAACATTCACCAATAAGGCCGCAAAGGAGATGCTGTCGCGCGTGGAGCGCCTGCTCTCGGTCGACAGCAAGGGCGTGTGGAGCGGCACCTTCCACCATATTGCGAACCTCATCCTGCGGCGTCACATCGGTCTTCTCGGCTACAAGAGCAACTACTCCATCCTTGACGAGGAGGACAGGACCGATCTCGTGTCGCAGACGATCTCGGAATTCGGCCTGAACGAAAGCAGGCGGTTTCCCAAGGCGAATGCCGTTGCGGACATCATCAGTCTGTCCACAAACCTCTCCCAGCGGATCGATACGACCGTTTCGCAGCGGTTTGGATATATGACGGAGTACATCGATGACCTCATGCTGATCCATGAGCACCTCACGAAAAAGAAAAAGTCGCTGAACGCGCTCGATTTCGACGACCTGCTGGTGCTCCTCAAGCAGGTGCTTACCGAGCACGAGGACGTGCGCGCGCATTACCAGACCATGTTCCGGCACATCCTGGTGGACGAATACCAGGACACGAGCAAGCTCCAGGCCGAGATCGTGGACATCCTGGCGCAGGCACACCGGAACATCATGGTCGTCGGCGACGATGCCCAGTCCATCTATGCGTTCCGCGGCGCCCACTACGAGAACATCCTCGGGTTTACGGAGCGGTATCCGGACGCAGTCATGTACAAGCTGCAGACCAATTACCGCAGTACGCAGTCTATCCTCGACCTCGCGAATTCGAGTATCATCCGGAACAAGAAACAGTACCTCAAGCAGCTCGTTGCGACGCGGGGTGTCGGGCCGCTGCCAATCATCGTGAAAACCGCCAACACCGAGGAGCAGGCAAGCTTCATCGCGAAGCGCATACTCCACGCGGATGCGGGTCTGAACGATATCGCGGTCCTGTACCGTTCCCACTACCATTCCATGGAAATACAGATGGAACTGACCCGGCTGGGCATACCCTTCGAGGTGCGGTCAGGCATCAAGTTCTTCGAACAGGCGCATATCAAGGACGTGCTGAGCTACCTGAGGTTCGTCAACAACCCCATGGACGAGCTTGCGTTCAAGCGGGCATTGAAACTATACCCCGGTATCGGCATCAAAACGTCGGGATATCTCTGGGACAAGTTCGCGCAGGCGCAGTACGCGCTTCCGGCCCTGGAGGCCAAGGAAACGCTGGAGGAGCTGTCACGAAAGGCACACCAGCATTTTTCCGGTTTTTATAAACTTATCCTCAACCTTTCGGACATGAAGGAGAAGCTCCCCTCGGACATGCTGATACTTATCCTCGAGTCCGGCTATGAAGAGTATGTGAAGCTGGGCTACACGAACGCCGAGGCACGGCTCGAGGACGTACGCCAGCTCATCAACTACTCGGCCAGGTTCCAGAGTGTCACCAGCTTCCTCAGTGAGATGGCTCTGGTCGCAACGGTGGTATCGTCGGAAGTAGAAGAGGCAGACAAGGAGCGGGTTATCCTTTCCAGTATACATCAGGCAAAAGGGCTTGAGTGGAAGATCGTTTTTGTACCGTGGCTGGTGGACGGAAAGTTCCCGGTCATCAGGGGGAACGACAACCAAAGCAGGGAAACGGAGAGCGATGCGATCGAGGAGGAGCGGAGGCTGTTCTATGTCGCGACGACCAGGGCGAAGGACATGCTCTATCTCTGCTACCAGGAATGGATTCCGGAGCGGGGCAGCTACAATAATGCCCTGATTAAACCATCGCGGTTTCTCCGGGAATTGCCTTCGTATGCCTATGAAACACAGGAGTAAGGATATGTTTAAACTGATAAAGTATATCATTCTCGCGATCATCATCCTTGCGCTCATCTACTTTTTGCGGGTGAGCTTCAGGCATAATGCCATGGAGATAACCCTGAAAAACCCGCAGAAGCTCCAGAACATCGAGCAGAAGACCCAGCAGCTCAAGAGATCCTTCGGCCTGTTCAACAAACAATTCACTCAGCCGACAGGGACGACCGTGGAGCAGGAGAAGAAAACGGTCGAAGACAAACAGGAGCTGGACCGGTTTATCCAGCAGCACTCGAATTGACCGGGGCACCGATCATACCGGAATTCCGGAACAGGGGAAAGAGATGGACGTTCAAACCATAACGACCGACAGGGGCACGCTTTCGTGCCTGGTATCGGAAACCGATGCGAACCAGACTTTGATTTTTCTCCACGGTGCAGGCTCGACCCGCGAGGTGTGGGATGCGCAGTGGCGTTTCTTTAAAGACCGGGTAAACGTGATTGTTCCGGACCTGCCCGGGCACGGCGGTTCACCGGGTCCTGTATGCGGCTCCGTGGACAGCTCTGCAGACGTCGTCACCGGTCTTGCCCGCAGGCGTGGGACCGGAAAATATATTCTGATCGGGCATTCCATGGGAGGTGCAATCGCACAGAAGATTGCCATCGTGCAGCCGGAATTGATTGCAGGGCTTGTGCTCATTGCGACCGGCGCCCGTCTGCGCGTTATGCCGCAGGTCTTCTCGTCCATCGAAACGGATTACAAACAGTACACCGCGCTTGCATCCTCTGTTTCCATGTCTGCTTCTGCGGATGAAGAGGCGAAATCTGCATTTACGCGGATCCTTGCCCGTGTACCGGCGAAGACCGCATACACCGACTTTGCTGCGTGTGACCGGTTCGATGTCATGAAGAGCACCTGTGCTATCAGGGCAAAGACCCTGATCATAGCAGGTGACAGCGACATGATGACCCCGTTGAAGTACGCAGTCTTCCTGAACGAACATATCCCGGATTCGCAGCTTGTTACGGTTGCCGGTGCAGGCCACATGGTGATGATGGAAAAGCCTTCGGCAGTGAACGCCGCCCTTGACCGGTTCGTCACCTCTCTGGGCGGTTAACCCAAACAACCATGCAATAAGGAAGTTTTCTTGTTTCGGGATTATACGGTGACGATATCCGTGGAGCTTGCATAGCCTCTGTGCGGTGCTGCGGATTCTTCCACGAACAGGACCCTGTCTCCCCGGCTGACCTGTCTGCACGCTGCGAGTGCCCTGATAATTTCCTGGTGGGCAGGGGGCCGTTGTCCGGTACGGTACAGGGGAAGGAGGCCGTAGCTCGCGTTGAACAGGTGAAGCATCTTCCGGTCGGATGTCATCGGAAGTATCCAGCAGTCCGGCCTCAGTCTCGACAGCCGCATCGACAGCTGCCCTGCGCCGGGACCCGTGACTGCAAACCGGATGTGCATTGAATCGATGGTCTGTTCAAGAGCGAGTGCCGCACTCCCGGCAGGAGCTTCTTCCGGCCGCCCTCTGACGGCACCGGAGAAGAGAGGCTGATCCGGCCGCGAAAACGCATGCCAATGAGCCTCGGTGATAGCGGCGATCTTTGCCATCATCATGGCCGATTCGACAGGATAGGCTCCCATGGCTGTTTCTTCGGACAGCATCACGGCATCCGTACCGTCGAGGATGGCATTGGCGACGTCCGTTACCTCGGCCCGCGTCGGCCTGATGTGATCGGTCATGGAAAGCAGCATCTGTGTCGCCGTGATGACCGGCTTGTTCAGGTCATTGGCCTTGCGGATGATAAGCTTCTGGACGATGGGAACCTGCTCGATGGGTATCTCGACCCCGAGGTCGCCGCGCGCCACCATGATGCCGTCCGCTGCATCGAGGATACCGTCGATGTTTCTGACCGCCTCCCCGCGCTCGATCTTCGCTATGATCACCGGGGACGTGCCCCGGCCGGCAGCGAAACGGCGTATTCTCTGTATGTCGTCTCTGTTTTCGACGAAGGACACGCTGAACATGTCCGCACCCTCGTCCAGCATCCTGCGGACGATGTCCAGGTCCCGGGCAGTGACTGCAGGGGCAGTGGACTTCATGTGGGGAACGTTGAGGCCCTTATGGGAAAGCAGGCTTCCTCCGACCATGACACGGCACACGACCTCGCCGGCGCGTACCTGCAGGACTTTGAGTTCGATGAAACCGTCATTCAGGTAAATGACGCTGCCGCGCGAAACCAGTGACGGAAGCGCCCGGTACGCGACAGGTATGCGGATGCCGCTCCCGCTGCTCTCTCCTGCGGCAAGGATCACGGTCTCATTCTTTTTCAGGATAAGCGGGGCGTTGCGGATCACGCCGACCCGCAGTTTCGGTCCCGGGAGATCGACCATGATACTGACTATTTTCTTCTGGCGTGCCGCAGCTGACCTGATACGGTTGAGGGTCACCCGGTGTTCTTCGATCGTACCGTGGGACGTGTTGAGCCGCGCCACATTCATCCCGGCGCGGATCAGCCGTTCGAGCATGCCGGGTGAGCTGGATGCAGGGCCGATGGTGCAGACGATCTTGGTTTTGTGGCCGGGAGGCAGTATCCCTTTCACCGGTTACTCCGCGATGTCGATGACGATCACGGTTATGTTGTCGTCCCCGCCGTTGGTGTTTGCGACGTCGATGAGCGTGGAGACCGCATGCACTGCGTCCGGTATGCCGCAGAGCTCCGCTATAACATCGTCGGCGACCATGTGACTCAGTCCGTCGGAGCACAGCAGGTACCGGTCCCCTGCGTGGACACTCAGCTTCTGTGCCTCGACCCTGACCTGCTCCGAGAACCCGAGCGATCGTGTCAGTACGTTGCGCATGGCGTGTGTTTCCATCTGCTGCTGGGTGATCAGGCCGGTCCTGAACTGTTCATTGACGTAGGTGTGGTCTTCGGTGAGCTTGACCAGTTTTCCCTCGCTGAGCACATAGGCGCGGGAGTCCCCGACATGACACAGTGTCGCACCGCCGTTGTGAAAGAGCATGGAAACGATCGTCGTGCCCATGCCGTTGTACTGAGGGTTTGCCGATGCGGACTTGAAAATGAGGCCGTTCGAGACATAGATCGAATCGACCAGCGCCTGTTCCGTGCTTTTTGCGTGGTTGAGGATATAATTTTTTATGCTGTCGACAGCCATGTTGCTTGCAACTTCACCGGCCTTGTGTCCGCCCATGCCGTCTGCCACAATGTAGAGGCCGACGGTGTCGTTGCGGTAAAACGCGTCTTCGTTGTGCGGACGTTTCATTCCGACGTTCGTTTTTCCGAAGGAAGCGAGCTTCATCCTGCTGCTCCCGATATTTTTAAAGACCTGATGAGCAGGGAAGGGGTTAGGATGTTGCCGTACAGTATGTGGTCGGTGCCGGCGCGTTCGATATCGTTGAAAAGACTGAAGAGGTTTCCGGAAACCGTGATGCCCTTGCAGGGAGCTGAAAATTTTCCGGATTTTATCATGTAGCCCCGTGCCCCGAGCGAAAACTCCCCGGAGACGGGGTTGACGGTGTGCAGTCCCATGAGTTCTGTTATAACAGGTCCGTCCGACAGGACGTGCCGTACGTCCTGCGCCGATGACTTCTCCGAATGCAGGACGAAATTCGTGATGCCGGTTACCGGAGGCTGCGTCAGGGTATGGCGCACGGCATTTCCGGTTGTTTCCTCCTTCATCAGCAGCGCGTAGTGCCGGTCGTACAGGAATGTGGCGATGGTTCCCTTGTCGACCACCGCTTTCTTCTGAGCAGGGACACCCTCTGCGTCGAACGGTACGGAACCGGCGCCGTCGCTCAGCCCGGGGTCGTCATACATGCTTACGTGTTCCGGAAACACCTGCTGATGGAGCTTGTCGGCAAGCATGGATGTCCGCTTGTAAACTGCATCTGCCTTGAACGATCCTGCCAGGACGCTCAAAAACTGCGACGCCACGAACGGGGTCAGCACTGCATCATAAAAGCCGGTGATAAGCTGAATGCCTCCCAGGGTCTGGAGTGCCTGCTCTGCGCAGGTCCGCGCGACCCGTTTGGGGTCAAGTCGCCGGAACGCATTTGTTCCCTGAAAATCCCAGCTCATCTGGGATTCGCCGCCTTCACGGGCGAGCACGGAAATGCTGATACCGAACCGCGTCGTCGCAGCGCTTTTCGCTATGCCCGCGGAGTTGAACAGGGAAACGGTGCCGGTCATCTCCTCATACGACGGCCGTTCCACACGGACGATCCGTGCATCGGTCCGTGCCGCATCTGCCATGGTTTCAAGCAGCGCGACCTTGCCGGACTCGGGTATTTTTTGCACGTCCTGGTCGTAATAACAGTCAGCCGGGACGCTGTCCGGTTTTTCTGCAGGGAAGGAGAACTCCTGTTTGTCGAGGACTGATCCGCTGTCCAGTGCCCGTCTGAATGTCTCCTCCACGGCGAGTTCCGAGGTGTTGAAGCTGAATGAAAACCCCATGCGCTGGTGTTTCAGGGTCCGAATGGCAATTCCGGTTTCTTCGTCTGCCTGCAGCCGTTCAATGCCCTTGGCATCATCGAGGGAAATGGTCAGTTTTTGTGTCGAGGACACGCAAACTTCATACCCTTCGGTGTCATGCTCTTTTGAGAGGCGTGCAACCTTGTCTGCAATTCTTGTTATCCATTCGTCCTTTATGGCGTCCTTCATGGAGCTTCCTTTATTAGGCATTTTATAAGTCTTATTTTATTTTAAACGATTTGGCTGTTTGTTTCAACATGTTTTTTTGAACGTGTGCGTGGGAACAGGCAGAAAACGGCAATAGCAACGGCTGCACCATCCGCGCGCAGCCGGGAAAACACCCCCGGTGTTCTGTTTAAAAATCTCTTCCGGCACTCAGGTCTTGATCCCGCACAGCGTGCACCGGGGGTGCCGGGTGATGATCCGGAATGGACGGGCGGTTTCTATTTTATGAACATCTGCAGTTTCATGGCGAGTCCCATGTCTCCTCCGATCTTCAGCTTACCGGACATGAACGCCGTGACCGGGTTGATCCTGCCCTTGAGCATTTCGGAGTATTCGGCTGCCTTCATCTTGATGGTGCTCGCCGGCAGGCTGGTATTGTTGAACTGGAGCCTGGCATTGAACGGTTCGCCGGCATCTCTCGAAAGGACGAGGTTCAGCACACCCTTGACCCCGAGCAGTGAATCATATTTGTTTTTGTTGAGCATGGCAGGATTGAAGAACATTCCCATCACCGCGTCCGCACCTTCTTTGCCGGTAATCGAGTCGCGCCAGTCCTTTTCATTCAGTTCGAAACTAATCTGGGGATCCGGAATGCCGTTGGTGATGACCTGAAGGTCGGTCCCGTTTTTGACAACGATACCGTAGGTAGCCCCAGTGTCTCCGGTGATCCTGAATTGCAGTTTAAAGTCGACTCCCTCCATGCCTTGCACAGGAGCGCCCTTCAGCTGATCCCTGAATATCTGCGGGACAACCTCCTCGAAAAACTTTTTAATACTGATGTCTTCCTGGACAGTATAGCCATTCATGGTACGTTTCCTCCTTTTTGACAGGCGATTACCCTGGAAAAACCATGAATTGACAAAAATGTCAAGAGTTTTTTGCCGGGAGTTCGGCTTTCTTGCCGGGCGTAGCGGGGATCTCCTTTTTCCGGAACTTGTAGTTGATCACGTTGCGCGATACGCCGAGTTCTTCGGCTGCCTTGGTCACGTTCCACTGTGTCCGTTCGAGGGCCTTTACAATGACTGCATTCTCGATGTGGCTGATGACCGTGTACAGGGGCTCTTTCGATTCCAGGACCGCCCGGGCGGCATTTTCGACGAAGGACTGCCGGTAATTGCTTCCGGAACCCTGAGGTAACAGGATCTGTCCCTTGCCGATGTGGTCACTGTCCGTCAGCATCAGTGCCCGCTCGATGACGTTTTTCAACTCCCGGATATTACCCGGCCAGGTGTAGGTCATCAGCATCTCCAGTGCATCACCCTCGATGCCCTTGACGTTCTTCTGCATGGCTTTGCCCAGGGATCTGACGAATTCGTTGACGAGGATGGGGATGTCTTCGATCCGTTCCCGCAGCGGTGGGAGCTTGATGGGCATGACGGAAACCCGGTAGTACAGGTCGTCCCTGAACAACCCCCGGGTGACCTGATCTTTCAGGTCCTTGTTGGTTGCGACGATGAACCTGATGTCGCAGGTTATTTCTTTTTCCCCGCCGAGCCTGATAAAGCTCTTCGTCTCGATGACCCGCAGCAGCTTTGCCTGCAGCACCGGTGAAAGGTCGCCGATCTCGTCGAGGAACACGAACCCTCCGTCAGCGAGCTCGAGCAGCCCCTTCTTGCGTTTCTTTGCATCGGTAAAAGCCCCGGGCTCGTAGCCGAAGAATTCTTCCTCGAGGAGCTGCTCGGGTATCGCCGCGCAGTTGATGCTTATCAGGGGCCCCCGCGCCCGCTTCGATGCGCGGTGGATGAAGTTTGCGAGGAGTTCTTTTCCCGTACCGCTCTCGCCTTCGATCAGAACGATGGCCTGCTCTGCCTGGGCGACGCGCATGGCGAGTGCGTAGGCGTCGCGGATGTTCTTTGATGTACCGATATAGTAATTGAGTTCGATCTCTTCGTCCTTGCTGCGCAGGATGGAGAGTTCACGCTTGAGTTTCACCTTTTCGACGATCCTGTTGATGGTGATCTCGAGTTCTTCCAGTTCGAAGGGTTTCACGAGATAGTCTTCGGCGCCCATCTTGACGGCGGTGATGGAGTCCTTGATGGAACTGTGGGCCGTTATCATGATGACCTCGTGGGCTTCGTCCATGGATTTTATTTCTTTCAGGAGCACGAGGCCGTTTTTATCGGGCAGCATGATATCGAGCAAAATGATGTCGATGTTTTCGCGCTGGAGAATGCCCAGTCCTTCTTCTGCGGTATACGCCTGGAACACCGTATGTTTCTGCAGTCTCAGCGCGTCGGCAATGAAACCGACCAGTATTTTCTCGTCGTCGATGAGCAGGATATTCAAGGTATGATAATGCCTTTCGTATACATTTCGCAATGTATGCATTTCGTCTGGTTGCAGCCGGACAGCGGCTCAGTGTACTTGAAGCACCGGTAGGTATCTCCCCGTACATACGCCTCGCACCGTTCCCGCTCTTCCTGCGTGCAGGCGATCACCTCAAAACACTTCTTCCGCGGGCCCCTGACGAACAGCAGCGTGAACGTCGTGCCTTTGCCGGGCATGCTGTCCACGGATATTTTTGCCATATTTTCTTCCACGATGTTCTTCACGATACTCAGCCCGAGCCCGGTCCCCTGTGCCTTGGTCGAAAAAAACGGCGTATAGATCTTGTCGAGGTATGCGGGATCGATGCCGGTGCCGGTGTCGCGTATGTCGACCTTTAAAAATTCCTGTTCCGGATACTCGTACCGGATATCGTTCTCAACGATGACGCGTTTCCGCGCCTTCTGGTAGCTTGTTTTGATGGTCAACGTCCCGCCCTGGGGCATGGCGTCGATGGCGTTGCTGATGATATTCATGAAGGCCTGATGGATGGCGGCTTCGTCGGCAATGACCCCGGTCTGAACGTCCTCGTGCTTCTGCAGGTGGACCCGTATCCCGTGATGCTCGAATTGGGGTGCCAGGATGTTGAGCACGTTCTTGATGACCTCCGCGACATCGACCGGTGCCATGTGCGGTATCGACGTTTTTGAATAGGTGAGAAGGTCCTTGACCAGATCGTCTATCCTCTGAATCTCGGAGATAATCATGTCGAGGTATTTCGAGTCGCTTTCTGCGGGGTGCCTCTTCTTGAACAACTGAATGCCGATGATAATGCTTGCGAGCGGGTTCTTGATCTCGTGTGCGAGCCGCGCGGACATCTCCCCGATCATGGCAAGATGGGACATGCGGCGCTGCTCTTCTTCCAGCAGTTTGATCTGGGTGAGATCGGCGAATATCGCGATGACACCTTCAACCTTGTTCTGCGCATCTTTGACCGGCGCAATGGTAAACCCGAAATAAATCTCCCTGCCGTCCGGGAGGATGCCGAAACTGTTGATCCTCTTTTTGACGACCGCATTTTTGACGACGTCCGTGTAGTCAAACCCAGAGAGTCTGATGCTCCTGATAAATTCATCCACCTGCTTGTTGATGATGTCCTGGGCGCGGATGCCTGTGATCTGTTCCATGACAGGGTTGAAGACCAGGATACGGCCTGCGGTGTCCATATAGATAACACCGCTCGGGATGTCCTGAATGATGTTCTCCACGAACGTTCTGCTGAACGAACTGTCTTTTGTATTCCGTGACAGCCCCTTGCTTTGCCGGACGTGTTCCACCATACCGCCGATGTACCTGGTAATCCGTTCGAGGAATGCGCTGTCGATCTGCTTGAACGATGCCGTTTCCCTGCTTGCAATAGCGAGAACCCCGATGGTGACATCCATGAATTGGACAGGGATCGCGATCAGAGATCCTATTTTATCGGAGACCATGGACAGGGCAGGATTGTCCTTGCTATCCCTGTCGTACAACAGGATCGCAGAATCGGAAAATGACTTGCCCGAAACGCCTTCGTACGGCAGGATGCTGAATACGTGATCGTAGATGTCCCTGGGGACCCCCCTGCTCCTGATGATTTCGAGCCGGCCGGTTCTCATGTTGTAGGCGTGGATCGCAGCCATCTCCATCCCGCTGATGCTGATGACTGCATTCAAAAACACATCAAAGACCTGCTCCGGATCGGTTATCTCAAGGAGCTGCTGTCCTATCTGGTTAACCATTGTGATGTATTTTTCTTCTTCTGCTCTCGTTACCATACTCGGTATAATAAGTTATGTTCGGCGTGCTGTGCAAAAAGTATACAACATGAATACTTTCTTCCTATACCATATTTCTTTGATTTGCAACTATATTTTCCGGCACTGACCTGCCGGAGATGCTTAAATACGATCATGCGGGTCAAGGGCGGATCTGAGGTAGTCCCCGACGATGTTCAGACAGATGATCGTTACCACGATGCAGACACCGGATGCGAGTATCCACGGCCTCGTGGTCAGGGCCTCGACATTGGTGGCTTCGCTGAGCATGTTTCCCCAGCTCACGTCGGGCTCCCTGATCCCGAGACCGAGCATGCTCAAAGCAGACTCGCTGATGATGTATCCC
Organism: bacterium; assembly: GCA_021787655.1. Taxonomy (GTDB): domain Bacteria; phylum JAMCPX01; class JAMCPX01; order JAMCPX01; family JAMCPX01; genus JAJYLM01. Next base: position 8,254 of record JAJYLM010000020.1, on the reverse strand, counting down.
GGGATCGACAAGGTGATGGAAACGATCGTGTAGGACATCAGGTTCGGCACGAGCTGTTTTCTGATGATGCCCCAGGTAGAGTCGCCGTACGCCTTCGACGCGTTGACGAAGTCCCGTTCTTTCAGGCTCAGGACCATGCCCCGGATCACGCGGGCGAACCCGGCCCACCCGATGAAGCTCAGGATCATGATGATCAGCAGGAACGTCGTTCCCGATCCGACCCCCGGCGGTATGATGACCGCGAGTGTCAGCAGCAGGTAGAAGGTGGGGAGCGACATCATGATTTCCGTGAGTCTCATGATCGAGGTATCCACGATACCCCCGATGTATCCGGAGAACGTACCGATGATGATGCCGAGAGCGAAGCTTATGCCCGCACCAATCAGGCCGATGAACAGGCTGATCCTCCCGCCGTAGACAAGCCGCGAAAAATAGTCCCTGCCGAGTGCATCGGTCCCCAGCAGGTGGAGCGGTGCTCCCCGGACGTACAGGAGCTTGCCGTGGGTAAAAAATTCTATCGGGTAACGGGTGGTTGTTATTTCCTTGTAGGTTTCGCTGTGGATGTCCGCAAGGACGTACCGCCCGATGTACGGCCGTGTCAGCACGGTGGTCCCGTCCCGCCGGATCGTAATATGGATGGCTGTCGGAGGTTCGTCAGGGAATGCCCTGTTCTGGGTAAGGTACGAGGAGGGCGCAACGACGGGCGCGAAGATCGCACTCAGGTAGAAGAGTGCAAGGACCGTTCCGGCTGCCAGTGCGGTTGATTTCCTGCTGATCTTCATCTGTGTCCCTACGTCTGGGCCTTGATCCTCGGATCGATGGTCATGAGGGCGATGTCCGCGATCAGATTGCCCAGCAGCAGCATGCCCGCACCGATCAGAACGTCTCCCATGATCAGAAAAACGTCCATGGACATGACCGCCTTCAGCAGGAGGGTCCCCAGGCCCTGCAGGTTGAGGATTGTTTCGACGAGCGCTGCACCGCCGAGCAGACCGGCAAAATCATAGCCCGCGAGCGTGATGAAGGGATTGAGTGCGTTCTTCAATATGTGCAGGGAGACCACCCTGCTGTTTGCGACCCCGCGTGCTCGTGCAGCGGTTACAAACTCGCTGCGTTTGACCTCGATGATGTTCACCCGTATCAGCCGGGCATAGGAGGCGATCTGCGGAACGGCGAGCGCCGTCACCGGCATGATGAGGTGGATGAACCGGTCATACACCTTGTCCGCAGGGCTGAGCAGGCCGTACAACGGGCTCGTTGTCCCGCCGGTCGGAAGCACGCCGGTTTTTGCTGCAACGAGAAGCATGATGAATGCGAGGAAGAACGACGGGATCGATATGCCGATGTAGTTCAGGACGCCTGCTGTCCTATCGAACAGGCTCTGCTCCCGCATGCCGGACATGATGCCGAACGGCAGGGCGAGGAGCCACGAGACGACGATTGCAGAGAGTGAAAGGATGAGCGTATTCATCGCCCGTGAAAGGATGAGGGACAGGACCGGGGCATGATAGTAGATGCTGGTCCCGAGGTTCAGGTGGAGCACCTGCCACAGCCACAGCCCGTACCGCACGATCAGGGGCTTGTTCAGTCCGTACGCCTGCTCCATCATGGAGATCGTTTGCTGCGAAATGTAGGGATTCATCTTCAGGGACGTAAGGATGTTTCCGGGTGCAAGGGAGATGATGACGAAAGAAATAAACGTGATGCCCAGCATTACCGGTATCATCATGACCAGGCGTTTTATGATAAATTTTAACAGCATCATTATAACGAAGTAGTATTATGCCGTTAACTCCGAAAATGCAATAAGGAGGTTCGCTGCTGAAAGGGAAAGGAGCGGAAGTTATGTCTCAGTCCGGAAACAGGCTGCTGTGGACAGGACCCGGAAGAAGAGGATGGGTTTGAATGTACAATGATGCCGGAAAATAAAAATTCCCCAGTCCACTGTGGGACTGGGGATCAACCTAATAAAAGGCCGTGAAATCTAAACTTATTGACTAAGCTTTTGTTACCTTTGAAGCCTGAGGCCCTTTGGGACCTGAAACTACTTCAAAACTGACCTGATCTCCTGCCTTAAGAGACTTAAATCCGTCTCCCTGAATAGCTGAATAATGAACAAATATGTCTTGTCCATTATCCTGTTCAATGAAACCATAACCTTTGGCGTCACTGAACCATTTTACTTTACCACTTGCCATCAAATCTCGACCCTCCTTTCTTGTCCATCTATGATGGGAATAATATCAATATAGTTATATTAAAGGATTTGTCAATAACTATTTTTATGCGGTGCCGGTATCACGGTCTCCTTGTCTAAAACCTGCCGGTTTCTTATATTATTGAAGAAAGGAGAAGTCTATGGATATGACCTATGCAAATTTAGGCAAAACAGGGTTGCTCGTGTCACGGCTGTGCTTTGGAACCATGACATTCGGTCAAAGCCAGTGGAAGCTGGGAGGCGTCGATCAGAAGCTTGCCGATGAGATGGTCAGGACGGTCCTGGATCATGGTATCAATTTTTTCGACACTGCGGATGTCTACAGCGCAGGTCAGTCCGAGGAAATGCTCGGCAAGGCGCTGGGAGCAAAACGGCAGGCAGTCGTGATAGCGACCAAGGTAAGGGGACGCGTGGGTCCCGGGCACAACGATGCAGGACTGAGCAGGAAGCATATCTTCGAAGCAGTCGAGAAGAGCCTGAAGAGGCTCGGCACGGATTATATCGATCTGTACCAGGTCCACGGCTGGGATGCGCTGACCCCGCTCGAAGAGACGGTTGTGGCACTCGGCGACATCGTTCGGTCCGGAAAGGTGCGGTATATAGGGTTTTCCAACTATGCGGCATGGCAGGCAGCGCTGAGTATCGGCATAGCAGAGCGCCTATCCATAGCACAATTCCAGTCAGCGCAGATGCACTACAGCCTCCTGTGCAGGGACATCGAACACGAGGTCGTGCCGCTGTGCGTGGACAAGGGTATCGGCATACTGCCCTGGAGCCCGCTCTCAGGCGGTTTTTTGAGCGGCAAGTATAAACGGGATGCCGAGCCAGCCCCGGGAACGCGTATCGGTGACAGGGGCATGTGGTTTCCTCCTTTTGATAAAGAGCTGGGATTTAAGGTCGTCGATGAGCTGCGTGCCATTGGTTCCGGCATCAAGGCGACCCCGTCCCAGATATCGCTTGCGTGGCTCCTCAGGAAGCCGGCGGTGACCTCGATCATCATAGGCGCGAAAACCATGGAACAGCTGAACGATAACCTCAGGACCATGGAAATTAAGCTTGACGACCAGAGCTTCGGCAGGCTTGAGGACATGACAGCACCCAAGCCCCAATACCCGGGCTGGATGATCGGGTTCCAGGGACAGGACAGGCTTCCCAGGGCATAATCTGCATGTCAGGGCTTTGTGTGTGAAGAGCGGACGGTTGTCGACACTGCACCGGTCAGTGGATCTGTGTGCAGCACGACGATCTTCTTTTCTCCGGCAGATACGGCGATGCGGACACGCCTGGTGCCATATGCCTTGTTTCTGAACACCATGGTGTAGGTGCCCGGCTGAACGCTGTATCCGCGAATCGGTGTGATTCCGGCAAAGCGCTCCGAGGCCGCGTCAGCTATCGAAACACGCGCCCAGGGTAGTGCATTGATTACAAGGACGCCGCTGGATGCTGTCGTTGATAGTTGCTGGGGTGCAGTGCCGGAGTGAGCCGGCGCTTTGCTTGCCACGGCAACCCTGTTCCGGTGCCCGGTATCGGAAACAGGCTGAACCTGTGCTGGCATAGCCGGTGACCGGACCGGCACGCGTGTTGTCTGCGGTATTGTGGGCCGGTGTGCATCGGGAAACAATAAAATTATAAACAGGAGCACAATCGCTCTGCCGGCACGGTAAGCAGCAGTCATAAACCGGGAGGACCTTTTTTCGGATCGGCAGTTGACCTGCTCAGGGACAGAGTAGCCGCCGGTTCTCCACTGGTTCTGCTGCCGCTTGTCGAGCATGTCGCGGACATGACCGGCGAGCCGCATCCTTGCACCGGCTGGATCCGTAATCAGGACGGAGATGGCCTGCCTGAACGATTCCGGTGTCTGGAACCGGTCACCGGGCATTGCCGACAGTGCACGGACCACGATCGCCTCGAGTTCCTGATGTATGTCCGGGTTGATTCGGGACGGACGTGCATCGATGTTCGATGCCTGGACCTGGCGGAGCAGGGTCATATCTGTGTCTCCGGTATATGCCTGCCGGTGAGTGATCAGTTCGTACAGGATCAGTGCAAGGGAATACAGATCGCTCCTTGTGTCGAGTGCCTCGCCCCGTGCCTGCTCGGGAGACATGTACCTGAGCTTGCCTTTCAGCGTGCCGGCGGCGGTTGTCGTGACGGATCCCCGCGCCTTCGCAATGCCGAAATCGGTCAGCTTTACGTCGCCGTCTGCAGACAACAGGATGTTGTGCGGCGTTATGTCCCTGTGGACGATACCAGCATCCCTGTTGCCGCTGCTGCCGAAGCTGGCGGTGTAGTGCAGCGCATTGAGGACCTCCCCGATGATATACAGGGACACATCGATCTTCGGATGTTCGTTCCTGCCCACGAGGGTGCGGACGAACTCCGCAAGGCTGATACCGTGGACGTATTCCATGGCGATGTACAGGGTGCCGTCGATTTCTCCGAAATCGATAATCTGAACGATGTTCGGGTGGACAAGACCCGCGCATATCTTTGCCTCACCGATGAACATATTGACGAACATTGGATCACGCGAGATCTGCGGGTGCATGAGCTTCAGCGCAACGGTTTTCCGGAACCCGTACGGGCCGGTCATCACCGCACCGTGAACATCGGCCATGCCGCCGCATGCTATCAGCCCGGTGATCCTGTATTTGCCGAGCCAGGGGCTACCCTGCGACAAACCTGCCTCCTGCGGCGATACCGTACCGTGCAGCAGTACCTGCCTTCAGTTCAACGACCTGGACAGCGCCTGATACCGGCAGGGAAAGTCTGAACGGAGCGAGATGTTTGATCGCAACGACCGTAAAACCGGCATCGAGGTAAAGCACATCGATGCTCCACCGCATGAAAAAGGTGTGCACCCAGTTGCAGTCTTTGATCAGCATGCCGTGGTCGGGCTGCAGATCCTTCCTGAACATGAGGCCCATGAACCGTGTGTACAGGGAGTCTGCCGTCGTCAGGTCAAACCCGTGTTCAGGGTTTGCAGAGGCTGGCGCGTTCCCTGATCTTTGTAGAAACATCCTCATTGTTTTGACTCATTCCCAGCGCCCTGCGGTAGAGCCTGCACGCCTCGGGCAGGTTTGCGCCGGACATCATGTACGCTGTTTTGTACAGCCGTTCGGCTTCCTCGCCCACGACAGCGGCGCCCTTCAGTGCCCCGGCATTCGAGGGGTCGTACTTCAGTGACTTCTGAAAGAACAGCGCAGCATGCTGGTACGAACCGCGCGACAATGCCTGCTTGCCCAGCATACCGTATGATTGGGAAAGGTATGCCCTGCAGGTGTTTTCGTCAACAGAACCATGAATGCCCAGCAGGCCGGCAAAGGTACGGGCTTTGCCGAAGGCCTTCAATGCCCCGGCAAAATCTTCTGCGTCCAACGCCTTTTTCCCAATACGGATATACTTCCTGATATTCGACGACAGAACTATCTTTTTCGCATCGGCCTGTGAGCGATCCTTCGACCACCGCTGCACGGCCGCAGCAAAATCCCCGCGCCTGTAGGCAGCATCGCCGTCAGCGTCCTGCTGCTGCCTGACGGCAGCGCGGGGAATGCCCTGCTGATGCAGGGGCTGAGCAGGTTTCATCATTGCGATCAGCGAGCGGGCGTACTGGTTCGACGGGTCCTTCTCAAGCACCTGGTGCGCAGCAATAACAGCCTCCTGCGTCTGACCCCTTGCGGACAGGAGTTTTACAGAATCGATCAGCGCGTTCAGCTCCTTTGCCCTGATGTCATCGAGCAGCAGGTGTGCTTGTGCGCTGTAGACCGTATCTGCCGTAAAGGGGGCGAGGGCCGCGAGCGCTTCCCTGTACATGCCCCGGGTGCAAAACTGCCGGACCTGGTCCCATGCATCGCGCTGCTGCTGCAGAGCAGCGACCTGCTGTTGAAGGAGGGTGATGCTGCCCGAGGTATAGGCATGCCTGCGGATGTGCTCCAGGAGAGCGCGGGCACTATCGAGGTTGTTCTGGTGCAGCGATTCGCGCAGTGCAGTTGTCAGCATATTCCGATGATGACGCGGGTAGATGACAAAGCCGAACACTGCACTGCACAACGCGACGGCAGTCGCGGCAAAGACGATGCCCGCCAGGAGCGATATGCGTCTGTGCGCACCCGGTATCTTGGAACGCAGCCCGCCGGCATCGTGGAGCAGTACGGTTGTCTCTTCGGCATCGCCGGGCCGGACAGGCTGCAGAACGGTTGTATTGTCCTGTTTCCCGCTGTCCATGCACTCACCATTGGACCGATATGCTGCCTGTTTTTGCAGGTGAACCGGTGTGTCCTGCAGTCGCAGCATACACAACTGCGCCAGAAACGAGGACAGCTCCCGCTGTCCACAGCCATGGATTTTTATACCAGCTACCCTGAGATGATGCCGCGCTGTCCGGGAGCGGATCAAGCTGAAGGCCCTGCACGCCGGTCGATGGTGCCGGACTTTTCTCCCTTGGCTCAATGAACGCAGCGAGTTTTTGGGAGGCCTGCCCGATGTTTCTGTACGCGAACGTCAGTGATGATGCAGTTGGTGATGTACCGGGTATGATGTCGGCGTGTATCATTATGATTTCTTGGAGGGACGTCCGGGTTATCGAACTTGACAGCAGTAACATGCCGTCGGCCTTGTATCGGGCAATCAGCTCCTGCGCCTGCATTGCTGATATGACGGTATCCGTGAATGCAAGGGAAGACGGCTCCAGATCGATGGTATAGGAACGGGCGACCGTGGTGACGGTGATCGTAGTATGCTTTGTCAGGAAGGATGGCATGACTGCCCTGACATAGTGCGTGCAGGGCAGAAGATTCTGCCTGACCGGAGCGGCTCCTGCGTCCTTGTCGTCTATAAAAACCTCTGCCCCGGAAGGGATGGTCGTCATCGTGGCAGGGACAGCACTGCGCATGACTGTGCGCAGCCGGTCTTCGATGAGGGTGATAAGGTTCGGCTGCCAGAGGTTTTGGTCAAGCGCAGGCGTTCCGCCGGTACAGAGGTAGGCGTCAACGGCATGACTGGCAGCATCGTCCCTGCCGAGTGCGAGATAATCCAGCGCAAGATAAAGGTATGCCTCTCTGAGCATGGTGAGGTACACCGTCGAATCGAGGTGAGCCTTCAGACGCTTGGCTGTTGTTTCGAGCAGGATAATGGATTTCTCGAAGTTCAAAAACTCATATGCTTCTTTTCCTTTTGAAAGGGTGTCATTTATATCCGGAACGTCCGGCGGAAGGCCGGACTGACTGCTGTCAGGGCCGGCTGGTTCATACCGCTCGAGTGCAACCCTATCGAGCAGCCCCCGGACGCTGTCTTCGAGGCTCAGGAGCATGCTGTCCTGCGCAGGCCGGATGATGACGAGCAGATGCCTGGTGTCCTGGGCTTGTGCAGCACGGCTGACGATCGTGAGTATCAGTAGGACGGCGGATATCTTCATACAGATGGCAAAACCATATAATAATCGTATTGTCAATATAAATACGATTGCATGCACCGCGGCACGCCCGGATACAAGGGTCTTGAGCGGGCGGACAATCGGGCAGGCGTACGACGCTGCGGAGATTTACCTGCAGAAGACGGTCTAGTCGTGTGCGGCAGGTTGCAGTATCCGAAGGAGAGGCGGTAAAGCCGGTAACAGAGCGTGGTCAGGATTTTATCGCAGCGGTCTGAGGAGTCCAGAAGTTGACCTGCTGAACAGGGGACTGTGTTTTCAGCAGTTTTCTGAGTTCCTGCCGTTCTTCTTCTCGTGCAATCGGTTCTATGTCAGAGATGTCAGCACCAGTGGCGTCTTTCGCATGCCTGAGGCGAACGATGTAGCCGGCGACGAACGCAAACCCGCATCCCCCGGGTCCGCAGCAGGATGTGTCAACGACGCTGTATCCCGTGTAGTACCATACCTGCCGTCCTCTGAACGGGAGTAAAAATTCTTTTTCAAGCGAGTAATGGCCTGATATGGCCTCTTTCTCTTCGCCCAGTACAGGATGTGTATATGCATAGACTGACATGGTATTCTCTCAGCTGATAATATATGCACTGCTGCGGTATTCGAAAATCCTCTAA
>JAJYLM010000019.1 GCA_021787655.1 bacterium | reverse complement strand
ACTGCGGGCCAATGCAGAGAGCTCCCGTACCGTGTAATTATGGTACGGAGATGTGTACGGGCTGAGTGCATCGCTGACGTGCGATATCTCCCAATCTCCAGCCTCTTTCCCGTTGTACCCCTTGTTTATTTTCGACATCAACCTCCTGTACGCATTCACAGCAATGCTCCTCGGTTTTAAAAAAAAGAATCCTGCGAGCAGGCTTGAAAGGTCTGCACCGCTGGTACCGCTGCCCCCCGGTTGTGCAGGTTTGTTCGGTGCCGGACCGGCATGTATCATTTTATACAGGTTATTCAGCAGGTGGACGATGCCGATATTGAACAAATTGTTATGCACCGTCAAATAAATCCTGCCACCGGGCTTCAGCACCCTGTACGCCTCGCTCATGGTTACGGTACGCTGCTGAGATCCAGTGATATGGTTCATGAATTGTTTCGCCATCAGGACCACATCCACCGAGCTGCTGCGCACAGGAAGAGAGGTTGCGTCTGCACGCATAAAGTAGACGTTGGTTTCGCCTGCAAAACCCCGTGCCGTTCTTAACATGCCCGGAACGAGATCAAGTGCATAAACCTTCGAGCATTGGCCTGCGATTGCCTTCGCCTCCCTGCCTGCCCCGCAGCCAAGATCAAGCACAGTGTCATCTTTTTTTATGATCTGGTCAAAGGCATTCCTCTCGTACTCGTCAAGGCCTCTTTTGGCATATTCGCTGAATGCCCTGATCTCCAGGGATTGACCATACTTTTTTACAATGTGATTTTGCTGATTGTCCGGCATTCACTCCATCTAACAATTTAACCTTAAAGATTCAACCTTGAAGATTAAAAAAAGGAATTTGCTTTTTTAAGTATGGTGAATCTCGTAAACCACCCGTAGACTTTGAACCGGCAAATCGAGAGTCGTTGCAAACTGCGGCGCTTGTGATAATGGATAATCATGAAAGCGATGATACTTGCTGCCGGTTTTGGAACGAGACTCCGCCCGCTGACCGAAACAATCCCGAAACCGCTCATTGAGATCAACGGAAAGCCCCTCATCGAGTACACGCTCGGCGCAGTGAAAAAGGCCGGCGTCAGGGAGGTCATCATCAACCTCCACCACCTCGGCAACAAAATACAGGACAGGCTGGGTGACGGCTCGCGCTACGGTCTTGCACTCCGTTATTCGCCGGAGCCTGTCATCCGCGGAACCGGCGGTGCGCTGCTCCAGGCACGCGCGTTCCTCGACGAACCGTTCTTTCTCATCAACGGCGACATCCTGTTCGATCTCGATCTGACGCTGCTCCCTCCCCTGCTCGCCGAAAAACAGGCAGGCGCTGTGATGGTCCTCGCAGCACCGGGTCCCGGCCAGCCTGCGCCGGCAAACATCTACCTCGACGGTCACGGCAACGTACGCAGCCTGTTTACCGCGGTCCGGGGCACAGTCCCGTACATCTTTACCGGCATCCAGTTCCTCACGCCCGATGTGCTCCGCTACATACCGGACCAGCCGGACCAGCCTTCGACGACCGTGCACATGTATCCCGGCATGCTCAACGATAAACAGCGCATCGCGGGCTATGTCCACGCCGGCATGTGGATCGATATCGGCAGTCCGCAACGCCTCGAACAGGCGCAGAGGCTGTTCCGGGCATGAACCACATCTGCGTGTTCAGGATGTCCGGGATTCCCGTCGCAGTCAATGCCGACGACCCCAGTCTGTTCCGGGCTGTGAAGGATTTTTTTTCCGGCTATACCTTCCTCAGGCGCATGCCTGCAGGCAGGCGGATAACCATGAACCTCACGTCCCGCAGGACATCCCCGATCCAGCCCGCACACAGGCCAGTCCTGTTCACCTACGGCAGGATCAAGGGCTACCGGCTGGAACATGGCCTGCTGCTCTCGGACACCAGCACGTTCGTCACCGTCGACCACCGCAGCGGTACCGTGGATGCGTACGTCGATCCGCGGATCCTGGAACGGGGCACTGAATTCGTCTCCATCTTCATCACCATTGCCATCATCGACCTGCTCCGGCTGCACGGCCTGTACTACCTCCACGCGAGTGCCGTGCGCAGCAGGAACAGGTCTGTCCTGCTGTGCGGCATGGGCATGTCCGGCAAGACGACCCTCTCCCTCGGACTGCTGTTCAACGGTTACCGGCTCTGCTCTGACGACGCTGTGTTCCTCAGGCACGATGACGGTGCGGTACGCGCCGTTGGATTCAAAAAAGACATCCACGTGACCGCAGAAACACTGGCTCTGTACAAGGCCCGGCTCCGCGGTATCAAACCACCACGACCGCCGTTCCACAAGGCGTCTGTCCCGTACCGAAGGTTCAGCACCGCCGGAAGCATCACACCCGACACTATCGTCTTTCTCCAGCCCGGGGACAGGCAGCACTCGAAGGTCGAGGCCATCGAACCGACCCGGGCCATGTCCCTGCTCATACCCCAGTCGCTCATGCTGTTCTTCCACCACGAAACCGCCGGCACCCACGTCCGGGTACTGAACGCACTCCTGCACCAGACGCACGCCTACCTGTGTTCCTGCGGGAGGGACCTGCTTCAGGATCCATTGATTATTTTTAAAAGTACCGGTACATAAGAGGCGCACCCATAAAGGAGACACAATGTCGTTTTACGAGATGAGTTTTGAGCTGACGAACAAATGCAACCTCAACTGCCTTCACTGTCTGCGGGACAAGTCAGACATGCGCAGCTCCATATCCACCGGGCTGTTCGACAGCATCCTGAAGCAGGCGAAGGCGTACAGCCTCCAGCACGTCGCATTTACCGGCGGCGAGCCGACCCTGCACCCGCAGTTCGACAGGATCGTCGATACCGTGGTCGCGTACGATTATACCTACCACTTCGTGACGAATGCCTGGAACTTCCTCTCCGTCTGGAAGATGCTCAATGACCCGGCACATCCCGGGCGCATGCACAAGCTGTCCGGCATATCCATCTCCCTCGACGGCGCGAACGAGACGACCCACGACTTTATCCGGGGAAAGGGATCGTTCAAAAAGATCCTCCAGGCGATCAGCATCCTTCGGGTCAAGGGCGTGGACATCAGCGTCCAGATCACGGTCAACAAGAAGAACTTCGGCGAGATAGAACAGATGGCGATGCTCGCGTCCGAGCTCGGCCTCAAGCGGCTGTTCTACGCACACCTCGAACCGACGACGCTTGCGTTCGCGCAGGACCTCGTTCTTTCGCCGCAGCAGTACCGCGAGGCAGAGGCACGGGTCGAGAAACTCAAGAAGGCAATGAAGATCGAGATCAATTTTTCGCTGGGACATCATGAGCAGCTCCCGTTCTTCCAGTGCAGGGCGCTGACCATGTACTCCCCGAACATCGACTACAAAGGCAGGCTCTCGTTCTGCTGCCAGATCTCCGGATACCGGGACGCTGACGACGAAGGACTCGACGTCGTTGCCGACCTCAACACCGTGAGCCTGTTCGACGCGCACAAGGCATGGGCAGATGCAATCCACACCTTCAACCTCGACAAGATCGAACTGATCAAGAACAACCAGCTGACCGAGCTTGATGCATTTTCCTGTTACTATTGTTCCAAGTATTTCGGCAAGATAGACTGGATGGAAAAGTTCCCGGACAATCCCTGGGCACAGGATGTCCTGAAAACCAGGCACACCCACAGGATGAAACGGCATGTGCCCGGAAGGAAGAAGCCATGATTACTGCACAACAAAGGTCTCTGCGCCCGAATGCGCCTGCAATCAGCAGGGCAGCCGTCCTCATCGTCATCTTCATGTCAGCCGCCGGGATACTGCTCCTGCCGTTTCGCGCACACGCCGGCGCCCCGGCACAGCAGGTGATCGCACCCCCTGCGTACGACACAGCATCCCTGCCGTCTTCGCAGTGTGCAACTATCCCTCCCGTTTCCATCTCGGGTCAGAACGGCTCTATCGATGTTCCTTCTGCTTTTATTCAGCAGGGTAGTGCGAGTGCCGCGATCTACAATACCTACGCCAGCCAGAACAACCTCCTCGGCAGCGGTATGACATTCAACAACGATACCGTGCATGGGGCTTTTTCGTATGCACCGCTCGGGAACCTCGAACTCTCGATCGATACGCTCGATTCCTCGAGTACAATCGGCTCGCAGTCGTTGCAGTATTCAGGAGACCTCCGCATAGGCGTCAAGGCAGGCCTGCAGGTCCTGCCGGGGTTGAGTGTCGCAGGGCTCGGCGAGGTCCTGACCTACAGCAAGACCGGCAGTACCGGAACCGGCGGTTATAACGGCAATGCAACGAGCTACACGCTGAGTTTCCTTGCATCGTACGACCTGCAGGACTCCGCAGTCTCCTTTCCCCTGATCATCAATCTCCGTGCCGGTTACCTCTGGGACAACACGGGCAGCCTCCTGCAGTCTGATACTGTGCACTTCATCCCGCCGGCGGGCAAGTACGCAATGGGCGTCCGCGGAGACGACCAGACGCTGATCGGGTGTTCGCTCCTGTTCCCCCTGCCGCACTATTACATCGAACCCATGCTGGAATTTACGGCTCAGTTCGCAGGTGCGTACAACTCGTACGCTGTCAACGATTCGGCATACTCCAGCGTTTCCTTTGACCAGAACCCTGTCTTCCTCACGCCCGGTATCATCTTCTACACCCCGGTGCGCGGCCTGAGGGTCGCACTGGCAGCATCCCTGTCGCTCGCCCGCAGCATCAATCAAGCATCGGGTACGGCGCCGGTAACGCCGCAGACCGTTTGGATCGCAGGTCTGAGTTACAGCCTGTGACAGCCGCTGCACGACGCGCATGCACGCACGTGTGAAGTTTACTTTTGACTTTTCTATGGTTATCCTATATACAGAAAAATAAACTTTAAGGAGGTTTTTATGGCAGCAAAACAAACACGGTTATTGGACGTCATGAAGCAATTCAAGGACGATGCACAGGAACTCGTAAAAAAAACGCAGGCGCAGGTTCAGGACCTGGTCGTGAAAACGACGAAAGATATCACCAAGCTTGCGGCAGACAATCCCCAGATCAAGAATGTCGTCAAGAAAGTGGAGGCCGAGCAAAAGAGGTATGAGAAGATATTCAAGGACCTTCAGGACAAAGCATTGAAGATCTACAAGGACAGGGCAGAAAGCACTGTTTCCGATATCAAGGGCAAGATCGAGGGCTACAGAAAGCAGGCAGAAAAGATGTACAAGGATGCCACGAACAAGAAGAAGAAGACAACGGCAAAATCATCGAAGAAGATAAAGGTCACGGCAAAAAAGAAGCAGTCTGAAGCCTCCGGGATGTAAGGGAGGTCTTCCCGGGAACGCCCTGCGTTCCGGTACGTTTCAGTACCATTCACCCGTTGCAATTGAACACGGCAAAAGAACATTTATACGTCGTCTGGACAGCAGTGATTCTCGTTATAACCGCATCCGTCGCAGGGTGCGGTTATAATTTCGGGAGAGGCACCGGTGTGGTGCCGCTCAAGGTCAGCAGGCTGTATGTCCCGGTGTTTATCAACCTGACGAACGAAGTTGCGATAGAAGACCTGTTCACCTCTGCAATGAGAAAGACCATCGCGGATTCTTCGGATGCACAGCTTGTTCCGGAATCCGGAGCAGAGGGGGTCATCGACGGAACGATCGTATCCTACAGTTCGGTCCCCGTCTTTTTTTCGGGCTCGGGCATTGCAACGGTCTACCAGCTGACCATCACCGTCAATATCAAGCTCGTCCAGGTCATCACCGGCAAGACCCTCTGGGAGATGAAGGGGTTTACCGAGAGTCTGGACTTCTACCCCATCAACGACCCCCTGCTCACCAAGGAGCGCGAGCGGGACACGATCAACACCCTCGCCATTACCATGACCCGCCGGGCGTTCGATGCCATGCACAGCAATTTTTAAACAGGTCCATGAACGCCGTACACCTGATCCTCAGTAACGATCACTCGTACAACACCGGCCTTATCCGGAAACTGACGGCACAGTACAAGGTGCGTCCGGATTCCGTCGATACGCTTGACGGGAAGACGACCGACGTTTACGGGATCAACAACGCACTGTACACGGACTCGCTCATAGCGCAGAACAGGGCCGTGATCATCAACAATGCCGAGGCCCTCAAGCCCGATTCCATCGAGGCCATCGTGAAGTTCGCGGCATCACCGGAAGGAACCACGCTGCTCGTGATGGTATCGGGGAATGCCGACGCATTCAGGCAGGGCAAATATGCTGCGCTGGGCGCGGCAAAAAATATCCGGAAGCACACGATCACCGGCAAGAGCGCAGCAGTATTTATCCAGGACTACGTCAAAGAGCACGCAACGAAGATCACCGCTGCTGCCGCCGGCATGCTTGCCGATATCCTCGAAACGGCGACCTGGGGAATCATCGAACAGGAGATGGACAAACTGTCGACGTATGCGGGAAAGGACGGGACCATCGACGAGACCGCGGTCAGCGAGCTCACCTTCAATCTGGACAGGTCGGACACCTTTCAGTTCGTCAGTGAACTGCTGGGACAGAAAGATGCAGCCGCACTCCGGGACCTCGCCAGGATGCAGGAAGCCGGAGCGGACAGCACCATGGTCATCGGTGCGATCCTGTGGAAATTGCGCCAGATGATTGCCGCGACCCCCCGCAATGCAGCCCTGCGCAGGCGCATGGAGCGCATCTACGAGTACAGTCTCGCCCTGAGAACAGGGACGCTCCGCGGTCCCCTTGCCCTTGATTTGATGACTATTGAGCTTTTACGCCGGAAGCTTTATTGAAACGCAGATACAGCCGTGAAATCTTTCTGCTTGCGGTCTGCTTCTTCAGCATGCCCCGCGATGAAAGATGCGCGACGAACGATGCGAGTCCCTGCAGAAACTTCTTTGCTTTTTCTATTTCTTTATTCTTCAGCAGTGAATCGAATTTGACGATCTCCGTATGCAGTGAAGCCAGGGCAGACGCGTTGTGTGCCCGTTTCTTCTTGTTTTGACGCTGCCGCTTCAGAACCGATTTCGACTTCTTCGGCGGTTTTCTCGTCTTACCTGTCTGTGCCATTTATTTACGTACCTCCATTCGAAATTGTAGTATCGTTATCATTGAACGCGCAGAGTGTCAAGATAAAACCCACTACCGCGGCAGGTAGTTCAGCGGGTTGACGGGCATGGCGTGGAGCCGGATCTCGAAGTGCAGGTGCGGCCCGGTTGCATACCCTGTGCGGCCGACCCGGGCGATGATCTGACCCTGTCTGACCGACTGCCCTTTGTGCACGATGTTTTCGCTGTTATGGGCGTACACGGAGACAAACCCGTCCTTGTGCTTGATGATGATCATATTGCCGTAGCCCCGGATGGTATCATTGCTGTAGATCACAGTGCCGCCTGCAGCTGCGTACACAGGCGCACCCTCTGCGCCCTTGATGTCGATGCCGTCGTGTTTGACGCCGTTGGCGCGTTCGAACGACTGGAGGAGCCTGCCCTTCAGCGGCCAGATAAAACTGACGGTTCCGGCAGAGGGCGGCTGTTGAACGGCAGCGGAGCTCTGCGAATATCCGGCTGCCCGGCGGGACGGAGCGCCGTGTGCTGTGTTCGCCGGTGCCGGTGCAGCGCCTCCCACAGGGACGGTCGGAGCGACAGAGAGTTTCTTCTGTGCACCGGGAATGAAGATCTTCTCGCCGGGTTTCAGATCCGTCGCGCTCGTCAGGTTGTTTGCCTGCTCGATATCGTTCAGCGGTACATTGTACGTCCGTGCAATATTGTACAGGGTCTGTCCCGGCTCAACCGTGTGGTACACGCCGAACGGAATCCCGCACGCCGCCAGGAACAGAACAACGGACAGCAGCAAAGCCGCCCTGATCATACCTTTATTTTTCCCAGCCATGCTCACCTATCAGCTTCACAAATCTGCATCCTCCGAGCGACTGCTGCTGCAGCCGGTCTCCCTGCTTCACCACCTTCAGCAATTCCTGGCTCTGCTCGCCGCCCACGGGAATGATCATCCGTCCGCCGTCCCTGAGCTGTGCGACAAGCGTGTCCGGGATAAAGGGCGCTGCGGCAGTCACGATGATGCCGTCGTACGGCGCTTTTTGCGCGTAGCCTGCGGTCCCGTCACCGATAATGATCATTACATTATGATACCCCAGTTCATCAAGCAATTTCCTCGTCTTCGCTGCAATGGTCCCGAACCGTTCCACAGAGTATACTTTCGTGCACAGCTGCGCAAGGATCGCGGCCTGGTAGCCTGAGCCCGTACCGATCTCGAGGATCGTATCGTCAGGGCGCACCCCGAGTTCCTGCGTCATCAGGGCGACCATGAACGGCTGGGATATGGTCTGCCCTTCGGCAATGGGCAGCGGGTAGTCGCTGTACGCCTGGAAGATGAGTCCGTCCTCGATGAACAGGTGCCGGGGCACTTTCCTGAACGCGTTCAGGACCGCGGGATCCGTGATACCCCTGCCGGCGAGCTGTTCCTGTACCATCCGTTCCCGGTGCATGGCGAGGGCGTCGACCTGCCTCTTATCGATCACAGGCTTCTCCGGCACAAGCTTCTCCTGCACAGACTTCTCCGGCACAGCCTGCCTCACAACCTGCCGTCATACCTTCCATGCAGACATCTTCCTCAGAAAGCTGTATGCGGTAAGGTCGAGGTGCAGGGGGGTTATGGATATATATCCCTCGCTGACCGCCTCGATGTCGGAGTTCACGACCGGCTTTTCACCGAGGATATCTCCGCCTATCCAGTAGTATTTCTCTCCCCGCGGGTCCACCTTTTCGACGATGGAATCCCCGTACTGCCGTTTCCCCAGCCGCGTAAACCGGTACCCGTGCATGAGCTTCGCAGGACGGTTGGGAATATTGACGTTGAGCAGGATGTTCTGGGGCAGTTTGTTCCTGATGATACGCCGGACGAGCCTGGCAGCAATATCCTGCGCCGGCCCGTAACAGAGCCTGGTCCTGCCTGCAATGGAGACTGCGATTGCCGGCAGGCCCTGCAGCGTCGCCTCCATGGCTGCTGCGACCGTGCCGGAATAGGTTACGTCGTCTGCGAGATTCGCACCGACGTTGATGCCGGACACCACGATCTGCGGCCGTTCCTTGAGCAGGCCGTTCAGGGCGAGGTTGACGCAATCAGTCGGCGTTCCGTTGACAGCGTAGGTCTCGTTCCTGCCGATGCGCGTCGCGCGAAGCGGGCGGTGCAGGGTGAGGGAATGGCTTGTCGCGCTCTTCTCGCTGACCGGCGCAACGACGGATACCTTTCCGATCTTCTTCATTTCCCGGGCAAGCATCCGCAGTCCGTTGGAATACACGCCGTCATCATTGGTAACAAGGATATGTATGGTCATTGCGGGATCCAGATATCGGGGCGACCCGATTCGAACGGGCGACCTCTCGCACCCCAAGCGAGTGCGCTAGCCAGACTGCGCCACGCCCCGATTAGATTATGTTCCACCAAGCATCTTTCTGAGATCTAACAACTCCTGTTTTATCATAGTGATGTTTTTTTTCAACCGGTCATGTCCCTCCGGTTCCGTACCCTGTCCGCGTTCCAGAAGCTTCTTCTTCGCACCGGACAGCGTCAGTCCTTCCTCGTATATCAGCTTCTTCAGCAGCAAAATAGTCTCGAGGTCTTTCTGTTTGAACAGCCGGTATCCCGTGGGAGTAATCACCGGCTTCAGGGCCGGAAGTTCGGTTACCCAGTATCGGATAATGTACTCTTTGACCCCGGAAATCTTGCTTACTTCACCGATCTTGAAGTAATCCTTATTTTTAAAATCATACGCCGTCATCGTGTGATGATGCTACTGGTTTATTTTCCTTGAGCAGCTTCTTTAAAGAGGTGCCGGCCCTGTAGACAATAACCTTTCGCGCAGATATCATCATCGGCTTGTCCGTCTGTGGATTGCGTCCCAGCCGTTCTTTTTTTGCCCGTGCATAGAAGGTCCCGATCCCCTTGATCTTCACCTTCTCCCCGCTGACGATGCCGTCCTTGATAAGTTCGAAAAAAGTATCAACGATCTCCGTTGCATCCTTCTTGGAAAAACCTATGTTCTTATATATAATTTCTGCAAGTTCTGCCTTGGTTACCGACATACATGCCTCCTCTATACCTTCAATGTTATACGATACCGAGCAGTTATCGTATCCCTGATGACCTTCATGATGCCATCGACCTCTTCGTCCGTCAGGGTCCGGTCTTCAGACCGGAAGATAAACCTATACGTGATACTATGCTCTGATCTATTGTTTTTGTCAACATATAGATCAAAGGGAAAAACTTCGGAAAGCAGCGGGATACGGAGACCGAGGACCGTGCCGGTGATATCGCGGGAAAGGACCGAATGCGGCTGGACGACGGTCAGGTCACGGGCGATGAACGGGTATTTCGGAACCCCTGCGTAGGTGCCGGCCAGGGATGCTTCCCTGAACACCGGACCTGCCGTGATATCGAAAACGAAGACCTTCTGTTTTATATCGTACTTTCTGAGGACACTGTCTGCGACCTCGCCGGCAAATCCGCAGGCCGCATCCCCGCAGGCGAGCACTGCGGCGCTGCTGTCTGCGAGCAGCGGATGGGATCCTGATTGCGCGGTGATGCCGCCCCGGATCTTCAGCCGTCCTGCTATGCCGTCGACTGCGCCGATGACGTCGAAGATGTCCACCAGGTCCTTCGGGTATGCCCATCCGAACGGGAAGCGCCTGCCGGTGAGGAGCCCTGCAATGTGCACGTGCTCTTCGTACCGGTCACCGCTGCGCAGGTACACCTTGCCGATCTCGAACAGTCGCTGGTCCTCGGTCTGCCTGAAGATGTTATACCGGGCGTTCTTCAGCAGCACCGGGATAAGGCTTGTCCGCATGAGGACGGTCTGCTCGTTGAGGGGGTTCGAAAGCCTGACTGCTTCGCCCCCGGACAGCGCCTGATCGTCCTCGCTCGAGAAGCTGTAGTTGATGACCTCGTCGAACCCGGCCGACAGCAGCGCATCCCGCACCAGTTCGGTCAGGAGATATTCACGGGGCAAAGCGACGCTGGACGACCTGCGCTGCGGCAGGACGGATGGTATCCGGTCATATCCGGTCAGACGTGCTATCTCCTCGGCAAGGTCCGCGGCCTGCAGGATGTCCAGCCTGAACGAGGGCGGCTCAACGGCAACCGTTCTCGGACGGGTCCTGCGAACCGTACAGTGCGCCGATTCCAGCAGCGACTGGACACGCTTTATGTTGAGCGGAAAACCGACAATGGTCTGCAGTGTGTCTGTGGAGGCAACGATCGTGCGCTTCCGGGGACGCGCAGCCCATGCATCTACGAGCTTGAAGACTGCAGCCCCGGTCATCCGGGAGATCAGGGAGGACGCATAGTCAGACGCCATCTTCGGCAGCAGCGGGTCAACCCCGCGCTCGAACCGGTATGCGGCTTCCGTCTGTATGCCGAGGCCGCGCTCGGTCCTGCGGACAACCGGCGGTGAAAAGACCGCGCTCTCGAGCACGACATCGCCCGTCGTTCCGGTAATACCGCTGTCCCTGCCGCCGATCACGCCTGCAATGGCGACCGGCGTGCGCCGGTCCGCTATCACGAGTGTCTGGCTGGTCAGCATGCGTTCCTGGCCGTCGAGCGCCGTAAACTTCTCGTTGTCCGCACGCCGTATGACGATGGTATCGCCGTTCAGCGTACGCCGGTCGAACGCGTGGAGCGGCTGTCCCACGCCGAACATGACATAGTTGGTTATATCGACAATATTGTTGATCGGGTTCTGCTCTATCTTGCCGAGCATGATTCTCAACCACAGCGGAGACGGCGCGACCTTCACGCCGGAGATGAGCCTGAGGGTATACCGCGGACAGTCGGCGGCTGATTCTATGCTGACCTTGAGCGGCGCGTGCTGTGCATCGTATTTCTGTTCCTTGAGTTCGAACACCGGCTGTATGACCTTGAGACGGAACAGCGTGGATATCTCCCGCGCGAGCCCCAGGTGGCTGAGCACATCCGGCCTGTTGGGCGTCACTGCGACATCGAGGATCCAGTCATCGAGTCCGAGCAGCGCCTTGACGTCTGCGCCCGGATCTGTGTTCTGATCGAACGCGATCACCGTCCTGCTCTGGCCCGGAATGCCGAGTTCGTCTTCGGAAACGATCATACCCGAGGATCGCTCACCGCGGATTTCGATCTCCTCGAGGACCCTGCCGCCTGCTATAGCCGCTCCCGGAGGAGCATATGCGACCTGCATACCCTGAACGAGTCCCGGTGCACCGGTCACTGTCGTCCACACCGTATCGCCGGTGGAAACCTTTGCGACAGCAAGGTTGTCGGCGCGCGGATGCGGCTGCAGGTCCTGAATGACGCCGGTCACGATACCGCTGATATCTGTCGAGACCTTCCTGACGGATTCTACCTCGAGCCCGGACAGGGTGAGCTTTGCGGACAGTTCATCGATCCCGGGTACCTTGTGCAGGAACTGCTGCAGCCATCTGTAGGAGTACAGCATGCCTACTGCCTCAGGAACCTGAGATCGTTTTCGAAAAACATCCTGAGATCGCCGATGTTGTATTTCAGCATCGCGAGACGCTCAATCCCGATACCGAAAGCAAACCCGGTGCAGACCTCGGTATCGTACTTGACGCGCTTCAGGACCTCGGGATGCACCATGCCGGCGCCGAGTATTTCGAGCCAGCCTGACGTTTTACACACCCTGCAGCCTTTTCCTTTGCAAAAGATACAGCCGATGTCCACCTCGGTGCTCGGTTCGGTAAAGGGAAAATAGCTGGGCCTGAACCGGATCTTCGTGTCCATGCCGAAGAACGCCCGCAAAAAGGCCTCCAGAACGCCCTTGAGGTGGGTCATGCTGATACCCCTGTCGACGAGCAGCCCTTCGACCTGATGGAACATGGGGGTGTGGGTGAGGTCCCAGTCCCTTCTGAATACCCTTCCCGGTGCAATGATGCTCACCGGCGGCGGCGTTTTTTCCATGGTCCGTATCTGGACCGGGGAGGTTTGTGTCCTGAGCAGGAACCCTCCGGGAAGATAGAATGTGTCCTGCATGTCCCGCGCGGGGTGATCCCCGGGCATGTTCAGCGCTTCGAAGTTATAGTAATCGAGCTCGATCTCCGGACCCTCGGCTATGGAGAAGCCCATGGTCGAGAATATGGAGACGACCTCGCCCAGCACCCTGGTGATCGGGTGGATATGGCCGCGGGCGATGCCCCTCCCGGGCAGCGTAATGTCCTGCCAGGCATCCGTATGAGGTGCAGCAGTCCCCTTGCCCATGGTTCCGGCTTTTTGATCCAGCAGGTCCTGCAGCTTCTGCTTGGTGCTGTTTGCAGCCTTGCCGAAGACCGCCCTGTCTTCCGGCGAAAGTGCCGAAAGGTTTTTCATCAGCCCGGTCAGCACGCCCGAAGCCCTTCCGAAATAGCGGATCCTGAATGCCTCGAGCTTCTCGGCCGAATCGGCGGCTGTCAGCTCCTGTTCTGCCTGCTGCCGGATTGTGTCCAGCTGCCCGATGAGTTCATCGATCGGCGGCATAGGTTATGCCGTCCCCTGGCATACCTGCGGGCTCCGCGTCGCGGGCAGCCCGCATACAGCATCGAATGCACCATGCATGGCAGCGTTCCGTCCGTCTCAGCCCTGGTTGGTCGTGTTCTTGACCTCTGCTTTTTCCTCTTCGTACACCGGCTCGATACCGAGCTTGACCTCGCTGTATTCCTCGTGTCCGGTACCTGCGGGGATAATCCTGCCCATGATGATGTTCTCCTTGAGTCCCCTGAGATGATCGACCTTGCCCATGATGGCGGATTCGGTCAGTACCTTCGTCGTGTCCTGGAACGATGCAGCAGAGATAAAGCTGTCCGTGCTCAGTGCGGCCTTGGTAATACCGGTGAGCATCGGCTCTGCAACGGCAGGTTTCCCGTTCTTCGAGATGATCCTCTGGTTCACGTCCTCGAAGTTGTACTTCTCCACGTGTTCTCCCGGAAGGAACGTCGTATCGCCGGGATCGCTGACCTTGATCCTGCGCACCATCTGCCGGACGATGACCTCGATGTGTTTGTCGTTGATCTTGACGCCCTGATACCGGTAGACCTCCTGGATCTCATTCACGAGGAATTTCGCCAGTTCTTTCACGCCGAGTATCCTGAGGATATCGTGCGGGTTGACCAGACCGTCTGTCAGCGGCTCTCCTGCCTTCACATGATCGCCGTCCTGAACGTTGATGTGCCTGCCCTTGCTGATATGGTAGGTCGCCGATTCACCGATTGACGGGGCCACGATGACCGTGGTCTTGCCCTTGATGTCGTCGCTGAAATGCACGACACCGTCGATCTCGGATATGACAGCGGACTCCTTGGGTTTGCGCGCCTCGAACAGGTCGACGACCCTCGGCAGACCGCCGGTGATGTCTTTCGTCTTGGTGGTTTCACGCGGAATCTTTGCCAGCATGTCTCCGGCCTTGACCTTCTCCCCGTCCTTGACCACGAGTTCCGCCTTGATCGGCAGGGATATGAACACCGGCGTATTGGTGCCCGGTATCTTGACCGTGACGCCGTTGTCATTCACGATGGAGATGTGCGGACGCTTGTCCGGGTCCTTCGATTCGATGATCATCTTCGTCGACCGCCCGGTCTGTTCGTTCCATGTCTCTTCGACGGTCACACCTTCCTCGATATCGCCGTACCGGACAATACCCCCGGCCTCGGTCAATATCGGGCTTGCGTACGGGTCCCATGATGCAAGGATGTCGCCGGTCTTGATCTTCGCGCCGTCCTCGACGTTGAGGTTGGCGCCGTACACGATCTTGTACCGTTCCTTCTCACGACCGCTTTCCTCGGCAATGATGACTTCCCCGTGCCGGTTCATGACGACGATGGTACCGTCTTCCTTCTTCACGGTCTTCAAACCGATGAACTTCGCGATACCGTCGTACTTTGCTTCGAGTGAATTCTGTTCGACCTTCCTGCTGGCCGTACCGCCGACGTGGAACGTCCGCATGGTCAGCTGGGTGCCGGGCTCACCGATCGACTGGGCAGCGATGACACCGATGGCCTCGCCGATATCGACCTGCTTGCCCCGGGCAAGGTCCTGCCCGTAGCACTTCGCACACACCCTTCCGCCCTTTGATCTGCAGGTGAGTACCGACCGGATGACGACGCTCTCGACACCTGCGTCCTCGATCTTCTTCACCAGGTCGTCCGTTATCAGTTCGTTCGCCTTGACGAGCACCTCGCCGGAGAACGGATCCACGACGTCGGTCAGCACGACCCTCCCGATGATACGCTCACCGAGACTCTGGACGACCTCGCCGTCGACGATCAGCGGCGTAATGACGATACCGTCAAGCGTGCCGCAGTCGATCTCTTCGATGATGGCGTCCTGTGCGACGTCCACGAGCCTCCTCGTCAGATAGCCGGAGTTGGATGTCTTCAATGCCGTGTCCGCAAGTCCTTTCCGTGCACCGTGCGTCGAAATGAAGTACTCGAGCACGTTCAGTCCTTCCCTGAAGTTCGACAGGATCGGCGTCTCCATGATGTCGCCGGACGGCTTTGTCATGAGTCCCCGCATCCCTGCGAGCTGTTTGATCTGTTCATCGCTTCCCCGTGCGCCGGAGTCTGCCATGATGTAGATGGGGTTGAAGCTGGGCACCTTCCGCTGGACGCCGTCACGCGTCACCGTGACGTCGCCCGCGATCTCTTTCTTCATCTCGCTCGCGACGCTCTCACTGGTCTTCGCCCAGATATCGATGATCTGGTTGTGTTTCTCTCCTGCAGAGAGGAGCCGTTCGTTCGCCCGCTCGATGATCTGCTGGACTTCCTCGCTCGCCTTCCTGATGATCTCCGACTTCTTGGGCGGAATCTTCATGTCGTTGATGGATATCGAGATACCCGCCTCGGTCGACATCCTGAATCCGATGTCCTTGAGCCGGTCTGCGAGCAGGACGGTCTCCTTTTCGCCGGCGACCTTGTAGCAGAACTCGATGAGGTTCGCTATCTCCTTCTTGCCCATGACCTTGTTGATGCTGTCAAACGGGATCACCGGCGGAAGGATATCGATCAGCAGGCTGCGTCCCACCGTGGTCTCGTACATCTTGCCGTTGAGCCTCAGTTTGATCCAGGCATGGAGGTCAACGACCTTCAGTTCATAGGCGATCCTGACCTCTTCGTGGCTCGAGAAGCGTTTGCCCTCGCCTTTCACGTAGGCGCTCGGCTTTGTCATGTAGTACAGTCCGAGCACGATGTCCTGCGTCGGATTGATGATGGGTTTTCCGTTTGCCGGGGAAAGGATGTTGTTGGTCGACATCATGAGTATCCGTGCCTCGGTCTGCGCCTCGATCGAAAGCGGGACGTGGACAGCCATCTGGTCGCCGTCGAAGTCCGCGTTGAACGCCGGACACACGAGCGGGTGCAGCTGGATGGCCTTCCCCTCGACCAGGATCGGCTCGAACGCCTGGATACCGAGCCTGTGGAGGGTCGGTGCCCTGTTCAGGAATACGGGGTGCTCTGTGATCACTTCCTCAAGGACATCCCATACCTCGGGCTTCTCCTTCTCCACCATCTTCTTTGCAGTCTTGATCGTTGTTGCATAGCCGTACTCTTCAAGCTTGTTGTAAACGAACGGCTTGAACAGCTCGAGGGCCATCTGCTTCGGTATGCCGCACTGCTGGAGTTTCAACTCCGGCCCGACGACGATGACCGACCGTGCAGAGTAATCCACCCGCTTGCCCAAAAGGTTCTGCCTGAACCTCCCGTGCTTGCCGCGGATGGTCTCGCTGAGGGACTTGAGCTCCCTCCTGTTCGCCGAGGTCACGACCTTGCCCCGCTTGCCGTTGTCGATCAGGGCGTCGACCGCTTCCTGCAGCATCCTCTTCTCGTTGCGGACGATGATGTCCGGTGCATCGATCTCGAGGAGCTTCTTCAGCCGGTTGTTCCGGTTGATGATCCTCCGGTACAGGTCGTTCAGGTCCGCGGACGCGAAACGGCCTCCCTCGAGATGAACGAGGGGACGCAGTTCCGGCGGCAGGACCGGCAGGACGTCGAGTACCATCCATTCCGGCTTGTTACCGGACAGCCTGAATGCCTCGACGATCTTGAGACGTTTTGCGATCTTCTTCTTCTTCTGATCCGAGTTCGTGCTCTTGAGTTCCTTGTTCAGGTCCTTGGAAAGCTTGTCGAGGTTGATCCTCCCGAGCAGTTCCTTGACCGCCTCGGCGCCCATCTTTGCGGTAAACCCGGTGGGTCCGTACTCCTTCAGGAGCTGCAGATAGGTTTCTTCCTTGAGGAGGTCCTTCTCCTTCAGGGGGGTCGCCTTGGGATCGATCACGATATACGACTCGAAATAGACGACGCGCTCCAGTTCCCGCGCCGTCAGGTTGAGCAGGTTTCCGATAGGACTCGGAACGTTCTTGAGGAACCAGATGTGTGCAACCGGGGTCACCAGTTCGATGTGCCCCATCCGTTCCCTCCGGACCTTCGACTGGATGACCTCGACGCCGCATTTTTCGCAGACGACGCCGCGGTGCTTCATCCGTTTATATTTTCCGCACAGACACTCGTAATCCTTTATCGGACCGAAGATCTTGGCACAGAACAATCCGTCCCTCTCGGGTTTGAACGTCCTGTAATTGATGGTCTCGGGCTTCTTGACCTCCCCGTGCGACCAGCTCCGTATCTTTTCCGGCGAAGCGATGCCAATCTTGACGGCTGCTATTTCACTTGGATTTTTAGGCTTTTCATGCAGGAAAAAACCTTCTTCCATAGTATCCTCCTCTGCTTATATGCGAATGCTTATTCTAATTGGTCCTTTTCTATCAAATCAATGTCCAGAGCCATGCTCTTGAGTTCCCGTACGAGTACGTTGAAGGACTCGGGAATGCCCGGCTCGAAGTTATACTTGCCCTTCGTGATCGAATCGAAGATCCTCGTCCTGCCGACGATGTCGTCGGATTTCACGGTCATCATCTCCTGCAGCGAATACGCCGCGCCGTAGGCCTCAAACGCCCAGACTTCCATTTCGCCGAGCCGCTGTCCTCCGAACTGTGCCTTACCTCCCAGCGGCTGCTGGGTCACGAGCGAGTATGGTCCCGTCGAACGTGCGTGGATCTTCTCTTCCACGAGGTGATGGAGCTTCAGCATGTACATGACACCGACGGTGATCCGTGCCCTGAAGGGGTCCCCGGTCCTGCCGTCGTACAGGGTGATCTGCCCGTCCTCTGGAAGATTGCCGAGCTTGAGCAGCTCCTTGATCTCCTTTTCCGTCGCGCCGTTGAAGACCTCGGTGGTTATCTTGATGCCTTTCTTCATCTTCCGGGCGAGTTCCACGATCTCGTCGTCGTTCATCTCGATGATGTACTTGTAGACCTCGCTGTTCTTATAGACGTCCTTGAGATAGTCGCGGACGTCTTTTGGCCCGTAGTTGTCGTCCATATATTCCTGCAGCTGTTCACCAAGGCTTCGTGCTGCCCAGCCGAGGTGCGTCTCCAGAATCTGGCCGACGTTCAGCCGCGAGGGCACGCCGAGCGGGTTCAGGACGATATCGACCGCCCTGCCGTCCGGCAGGAACGGCATGTCTTCCACCGGCACGATCTTGGACACGACTCCCTTGTTCCCGTGCCTGCCTGCCATTTTGTCGCCTGCGTACAATTTCCGCTTGGTTGCGATGAAGATCTTCACGAGCTTGAACACGCCGACCGGCAGTTCATCGCCCCGTTTGAGCCTGTTGATCTTCTGTTCGAAGATGGACTTTATCATGTCCTTCTGCTCGATCGTCGATTCGATGACCTTGGCAACCTTTTCCTGCAGCTTGGCGCCCGCCGTGAAGGTGACGCCCGCCCATTTCTCGATCGGGAGCTTCTCGATGATCTCCCTGGTGATGACGTCGCCGTGCTTGAGGTGGATCTTTCGCCGCTCGTCAGAGAACTTCTCGCTGACTTTCTCGTTGAGCACCAGCTTCGTCAGGTGGTCCTTCATGGTCTCCTCGATGATACCGAGCTCTTCCTCCTGATCCGTGTGCAGCTTCGAAAGCTCCTGGTCCTTGGATTTGTCCTTGTCCGGCGCGCTCTTCCTCGAGAATATCCGGACGTCGACCACGGTCCCGTGGACGCCGGGCTTGACGCGCAGCGATGTGTCCTTCACGTCGCCGGCCTTGTCGCCGAAGATGGCCTTGAGCAGCCGCTCCTCGGGCGTGGGCTGGGATTCGCCCTTCGGGGTGACCTTGCCGACGAGGATATCGCCCGGTTTCACCTCTGCACCTATCCTGACGATACCGCTCTCGTCGAGGTCCCTGAGGCTGTCCTCGCTGACATTCGGTATGTCCCTTGTTATCTCTTCCCTGCCGACCTTGAGTTCACGGGCGGCACATTCGTACTCTTCGATGTGGATGGAGGTAAAAACGTCTTCCTTGTTGATCTTCTCACTGACCAGGATCGAGTCCTCGTAGTTGTAGCCCCCCCACGGCATAAACGCGACCAGGACGTTGCGTCCCAGTGCCAGCTCGCCGTTGGCGACGGCTGCACCGTCCGCAATGATGTCTCCCTTCCTGATACGCTGGCCGACCTGCACGGTCGGTACCTGGTTCAGGCAGGTCCCCTGGTTCGATTTCTGGAACTTGTGAAGGTTGTAGATCTTGACCGTCGGCCCCTTGGTCTTGTTGGGGTACTGGACGACGATCTTCCGCGCATCGACGGAGGTGACGACACCGTCGTCATCCGCAGTCAGGACGACGCCTGAATTCCTCGCCACATAGCTTTCGATACCGGTCGCAACGAGGGGTGCTTCGGTCTTGACCAGCGGCACTGCCTGCCGCTGCATGTTGGATCCCATCAGTGCCCTGTTTGCGTCGTCGTGTTCCAGGAACGGTATCAGCGCCGCCGCTGCGGAAACGAGCTGTGCAGGGGAGACGTCCATAAAATCGACCTCGTCCCGGTGCACCATGAGGAAGTCGCCGTTCCTGCGCGCCGCGACATACTCTTCGACGATCCTGTTCTTGCCGTCGAGCATCGTGTTCGCCTGGGCTATCGTCTTGTTTTCCTCGTCGATCGCCGAGATGTACATGATGTCGTCGAGTGCGACGGCGTTCTTCACCACCCGGTACGGCGTCCTGAGGAATCCGAACTCGTCGACCCGTGCGTAGGTGCTCATGGACGCTATCAGACCGATGTTCGGGCCTTCGGGGGTTTCAATCGGGCATATCCTGCCGTAGTGAGTCGTGTGAACATCCCTGACCTCGAACCCGGCGCGCTCCCTGGTCAAACCTCCCGGTCCGAGTGCCGATAACCTCCGCTTGTGCGTGATCTCGGCGAGCGGGTTGGTCTGATCCATGAACTGCGAAAGCTGGCTGCCGCCGAAAAATTCCTTGATCGCAGCAGTGACCGGTTTGGGGTTGATCAGCTCCGACGGCATCAGGGTCTGCAGATCGTGGGTGAACTTCTCCTTGACGGTCTTTGCCATTCTGAGCAGGCCGAGCTTGAACTGGTTTTCGAGCAGTTCGCCGACGGTCCTCACCCTCCGGTTGCTCAGGTGATCGATATCGTCGACATCGCCCCTGCCGTTCTTCAGCTCGAACAGGTACCGCACCGTGTCGATGATGTCCTCTTTCG
>JAJYLM010000018.1 GCA_021787655.1 bacterium | reverse complement strand
TTTCAGGGCAGAGGAATCCCGGAGTCTTACTGAGATGTATAAGAACACACGGGCACAGGGCTTCGGCAAGGAGGTAAAGCGCAGGATTATGCTCGGTACCTTTGCACTCTCTGCAGGGTACTATGCTGCGTTTTACGGAAAGGCACAAAAAGCACGGAAGCTCATAACAGATGATTTCAACAATGCCTTCCGTCAGTGCGATGTTATCCTTGCGCCGACGAGCCCGACACCGGCATTCAAGCTCGGTGCAAAACTCGACGACCCGCTCAAAATGTATCTGTCCGATATATTCACGATACCCCTGAACCTTGCCGGCCTGCCCGGTATTTCCATTCCTTGCGGATTCGCGGACAATAACCTGCCTGTCGGTATGCAGTTGATAGGAAAGCCGTTCGACGAGCAGACCGTGCTGAATGCAGCCCATGCGTATGAGCAGGAAACACAGTGGTACCGGAAGAAACCGGATTTGCAATAAATAGTACAGGAGACGTTGAATGAAAAAAGAGACCAGGAACAATATCATCGTATTTGCGGCGATGCTCATTCTTGCACTCGCTGTTACCTACCCGGGGATCGCCGATTTTACGACACGGCTGCTGGGCATCAAGGATTCGTACTTCTACGCGTGGGATCTCTGGTGGTTCCATCATTCGTTGTTTTCGCTGCACCAGTCGCCCCTGAAGCTCCAGACTATATTCTACCCGATCAGCGGCGCACCATACGTGTGGTCGTCCCCGATCAACGAGATCGCAGGTATCCTCCTGCTGCCGCTCCTGCCATTGACTGTCGTCTTTAACATCCTTGCATTACTGCCGATCGTGCTGGGCGCTTACTTTACCTATAAGCTTGCCTACCATCTCACCAAAGAACGCATGGCCGGCATTGTCAGCGGTGTTTTGTTCGGATTTTCTCCGTTTCTTGTCTCGACCATGATGGGCAATCTCCAGTATGCTTCTATCGAATTCATCCCGCTTGTCGTTTATATGATGCTGCGGGTCAAAGAGGAACAGACCCTTCGCAACGGCCTGCTGTTCATTGCCGCTTCAGTGCTGCTCGCACTGAGCAGCCCGTCCTATATCTTCTACGCGTACGTTCCCGTTGTGCTGTACCTTCCCTTTTCCTGGCTGGTTACGGATGGTTGGAAGGCCTTGAACAAGGCCCTGATCCTGTACCTGCTCCTGTCCATGGGGCTCGTCGCTCTGGCTGCGCTGATCTTCTACGAACCCCAGATGAACACACTGCAGCACTCGGAGTATGCGCGGGCGCAGGGCGTGTATCAGCTGCTCGTGAACAACCAGAATTTTGCAGACTACTTCCTGCCGAACAAGGCGAACTTTTTCTTCAAGCACCTGCTCTACTATTTCTCAAAAGATGTCACGTATTTTTCCGCTATCGGCATCGTGACATTGTTTTTGATCGTCATCGTGGCTGCATTCAACTATGAACCGAGGGAATCGATCCGGTGGGGAATACTTGCCGTAATTCTGTACATCCTGTCTCTGGGGCCCTACCTGAAATTCAACGGCTTTGTGATGTTTCCGTACTATGGAGCGCTGCACTTCATTCCGCTCCCTTATCTTTCTTTGTCAAAAATCAAACTGCTTGCAAACCTGACGCAACCGGTCCTTCTTATTCCGCTGCTTCTGCTCAGTACGGCAATCATTGCAGGGTTTGGCGCCAAACTTATCAGAGAGCGAACGGACATACGCTCCCTGAGCTTTGTAACGATTCTCTCCCTGATTGCCCTCGCGCTCATCGAGTATTATCCGGGGTACCCATTTCCTTCTGTTCAGGCGACCGTGCCGGTGTATTACACCCAGATAGCACACGACACCGCAGCGAAGGCAATTGTGGAATTGCCCGCAAGTGCATCGGTGTTCGACAACAGGTACGATATCCCGTTCATCTACCGGTCGATGTACTACCAGATATTCACGAACAAGGACCTGGCGGGTGGATACTACGATTACCAGTGGGGAAGAGAGTCATCACTGATAAAAACGACCCCATTCTTATCGGAATTGAACGACCCTCTGACGCTGCGGTACGGCGATATCATCCCGATGAATAAGGATGCCATCGCAAATTACGGCATACGCGAACTGATAGATATGGGGATAGGTTACGTCGTCGTCAACAGGCTTGCCTACGATCAGGCCGATTATACCGCTCTTCACAGCTTTCTCACGACATACTGCGGAAAACCTCTCTACGATGACGGTTATGTGTCCGTTTACATGCTGACCAGAACCTACCTGTCGGTTCATCCCGGTGAACTCCTTGAGCTCGGGACGGGATGGTTTGCGCCGGCACTGAACGAAAAAGAGGGGGTGGTTTTCAGGATGATGTCACAGGACGGCACTATACGAGTTATCGGTGTGGATAAGCCGAAGATGGTCCGGCTCGTGATGGGTATTATCAAACCGTTCAAGTCCATCCAGTGGCTGACTGTCAGTGTCAACGGCAGGACAATCAACCGGATTGATCTTACGGCGCAGAAACAGCCTGTTCTGGGCTGGATGAGTGCTCCGTTCCTGCTTGCAAAAGGGGACACCACCATCGTTATCCATTCGATCAACAGTCCCGTTGACCCGTATAAGGAAATCGGTCCCCTGATTCAGGACCCGAGGCGGGTCAGTATCGGGGTGTTCGGCGTGAAAATATCCGGCACGACGACGGAGAAACGGTAACATGAAGGGACAATCCTCCGGCGATTTCAGCATCCATGCCGTTGACCCGTCACTGCAGACGGTTGCTGAAAAAGTCAGGCAGGGCCTCAGGCTCGACGCCCGTGACGCCCATGCTATACTCGGATCCCGGGACATCCACTTTCTTGGTGCCCTGGCAGATTATAAAAAGCAGCAGCTCAACGGCCGGCTGGTGTACTTCACCGTGAACAAACAGATCAACTACACGAATGTGTGCAGCGTGCACTGCCAGGTATGCGCGTACGCAAAGAGCAAACACGCTCCGGACGCAGTAACCATGTCCGTGGAAGAAATCATTGCGGAACTGTCGCGCTCCGGGCAGGAACTGGACGAGGTTCATATCGTCGGCGGACTGAATCCGGACCTGAACTATGAGTACTACCGTTCCATGCTCAGGGAGATTCGGACGCGTTTTCCTTCGATAACCATCAAGGCGTTTACTGCAACCGAGATAAACTACTTCGCAAAGCTGTATGGCAGGGAGGTCCGTGACGTATTGGCCGGGTTCGTCGAAGCGGGGCTGAACACCATGCCCGGGGGCGGGGCGGAGCTCTTGTCCGACACAATACGGGCACGGTTGTTCAGGGGTAAAGAATCGAAAGACGCCTGGATCACGACCCACCGGATCGCCCACTCCCTTGGCATTAAAACAAATGCGACCATGCTCTACGGGCATATAGAAACGGATGACGACATTATCGATCACCTCGAACAGCTCAGGAGCCTGCAGGACGAAACACACGGGTTCCTGACCTTCGTACCCCTCACCTTTCATCCGGTCCATACGCCGCTGGAGAACACGGTTACCACGCCATCGGGTCTGCGCAAACTGAAGATGATCGCCCTCGCACGCCTGTACCTTGATAATTTTCCGCACATAAAAGCATACTGGGTTATGCTCTCGGAAGGTATTACCCAGGTAGCCCTGCATTTTGGGGCGGATGACATCGACGGTACGATCGGCCAGGAACGGGTGACCCACGCTGCCGGCGCATCAACGCCGGCGGGCCTGACGATCAGCAAGATGATCTCCATGATCCGGGATGCGGGATATGTGCCCGCACAGAGGAACGGAGAGTACAAGGTTATAAAAATCTACCAATGATGGATGGAATACCATGAAACTCGCACGCATGCCCTACATCAATGTTGACCCGTTTTATTACACCCTGGAACACGGTGCACGGGAACCGGATATCGAACTCGTGACCGGTTTTCCACGGCAGATAGGCAGGCTTGCGGACGACAACGAATCCATCGATGCGGGGCCCATATCCGTGATGGATTATTTGAGCGTGCAGAACACCTATGAACCACTCGGGGGCCTGTGTGTCGCCGTCAGGGAGAAGGCTGGCAGTGTTAACTTGTTTTCGAGACTGCCGGCGCGGGAGCTCAGCAACCATACCATCGGTATAACATCCCAGACATCGACGTCGAGAGTCCTGATGAGGCTGATTCTGGAACAGCGGTACGGTGTGAAATCGGCAATCTATCTCGATCAGCCCGGGCAGGATGCGGTGGATGCATACCTCTTTATCGGCAACAACGCACTCGTTTACGCGCACAACGGATTAAAAGGTTTCAACTATATGTACGATCTCGGGGAGGAATGGTACCAATGGACAGGTCTTCCTTTCGTTTTCGCACGCTGGGCCGTCCGGAAGGCCGTGCTTGGAAGCAGCAAAGACAGGCTGGCTGCGTTACTTGGACAGTCACTCGATTCGTTCTGGCAGCATGAACCAGAAATGGCACAGACGCGGGGGGCGGAACTGCATCTGTCAACGGGCGCTGTTCAGGACTACTGGCACCTCTTTATCTATCGTCAGACGGCAGAGGTCGACAGGAGTCTTGCGTTGTTTTCGGATGCTCTAAAAGAAATAAAGGGGGTGTTTTTCAATGGACAAGAGAAAAAATGACGACCATGAGAACGGCGACGATTTCGAACTGTATGACGATGATAACGGAGAAGAACTCGACGAGTATGCGGATGATCTTGGCATCGATGAGAGCGAGTTGCAGCACATCCATTTTACCGTCCAGTGCATCAAGAACCCTTTTCCCGCGGAAAGCGATGAATGGGGTATTGTTGAAGCACTGCAGAAGGAGCGTCCCGAGGGGTTCGAAGAGTTGAAAGATGTTCTCATGTCCTTGTTCGACTTCGACAGTTTCGATATGACCCCGGACGAGTATACGAAAGAGATTTTCTATTTCATGATCGAGAACAGGGTCATCAAGCTGGATTGACCGGTGCCGTTTTTCTGATAATCCGTTCTATTGCCTGAATATTATTCTGAATGCCGAACTGCCGGTGTGCCTTGTCCCGCGCATTTTCCCCCAGGGATTTTCTGAAGACCGGGTCATCCGCAAGCCGTAGCACGCTTCGGGTGAGTGCATCGATGCTGCCGGCCTCGTAGAGAATTCCGTCTTTCTCATGCTCGATCAGTTCGACGGGACCGCCCTTATCGGGTGCCACCACGGCCCTGCCCGCCGCCATGCCCTCCATGACCACCTGTCCAAGTCCTTCCGAGATAAGGGTGCTGAGGACGATGATGTCGCTGTTTCTGATGAAATCGTCCGCATCTCCGCGGAACCCGGTAAAGAGGACAGCGTTCTGCAGCCCCAGTGCCCTGACCCGGGCCTGCAACCGCTCCAGGTATGACTCGTTTCCCCGGAACACTCCTCCGACGACGAGAAACCGCAGATACGGATGCTGCTCAAAACAGAGACGTGCTGCTTCGATAAAAAGCTCCTGTCCCTTGATTGGGCTGATCCTTCCGATGTCCGCAACGATAATCCGGTCCTCGTGTTTCCACGATGACAGCATATCAGGGACCGTGGAGTCTGTTCCGGTGAACCGTCCGAGGTCGATACCGTCGTAGACACGGATCACCTTCTCCGGGCAGCTCTTTTTGACGAACGCCGCAACAGCCGTGCTGATGGCGACGATGCGCCGTGAAAACAGGCACAAAAACGAGCGGTAGAAGGGTGAGAGTCCGGGGTAGTTGTCATAAAACTCCCGCAGGTGGACGATGTGCGGCCTGCGCGTCACAAAGGCAGCAAGGGCTGCCCCGGGGATGACACTGGTATTCGAATACACCACGGAGATATGCCTGTTTCTGATGATGCGGGCAAGCCTGAAAACACTGACCGGCAGTTTGAGCACATACCGGAGAAACTGCATGCTGTGGAAGACCCCTTTTCGCAGTACCCACGGGTCCGTGATATGAACCGGAATTCCCAGAACGCGGAGCTTTTCGGACAATTCGCCCTCGAAGGGAAGGACGACCTCGGGCCAAATCTGGTCTTTGTCGGCGCCCCGCAGCAGTTCATAGAGGCACCGGTCTGAACCGTACATCTCCGACGAAGAGTGAACGAACAGGACCGTGAGGGGTTTTTGAGCAGGGTTCAGGATGCTATCCCTCCCGCTGCGATCGGATCGTGAATTTGATGTCCTTGACCGTGGGCAGATCTTTCCGGGCGTTTATCGTTTTCAGAAGGGCCTGCTTGCTGTAACTTATCTCCTGGAGTGCCGAGCTGTTATGAACAAAAACGAACAGCACGTTGTTCCGGATAAAGGCAGGTTCGGAAAGGTCCGACAACCGCTTGCCTGCAATGGTTTCCCATTGTTCGAAAAATTTCAGCCCTTCCATGCCCTGCTTGAGTGTCGTCCCGGTCAATGCCGACAGTATGTTCTTGATATCTTCCATCACTGGTTCCTACAGGCTGGTCTCCTGTCCGAGAATGGTTCTTGCCTGCAAGCGTATAATATCGGCAAGCCTGCTGTCATTGATTATCTTCGACAGGTCCGTACTGAACAGTTCCGGAAGTATGCCCAGGGTTATGTCCGCAGGGGTGTAGGGGTTCATGGCAAGTGCACAGAGTATTCTGTACCTATATTTCCACCGCTGGTTGTTATAGACTGTCCTCAGAATATGTTCCGAGTTCGGTCTCCGGGAAACTATCTTGATGATGTCGCTTTCCGTTATCCGGGGATTGCCCAGCAGGACAGTGATGACCGAGGGCTCCTGATCGTAGAGAAGTTTTTCCAGAACGTCCCTGCTGTGCGATTTGGACAGGCTTTTTCTCAGGCCGAGCGGCAGGCCGTTTACTTTGGGATCCGGCAGCGGTTCATCGATCTCCTGTTGAATAGGGACGGCACTGTTGTCCATCAGGAAGACCGCAAGTTCCTTGTATCCTTTGTGAACCGCTATCCGCATGAGCTCAAACATACCTCTCTCACCCCGTCCCTGTCTGAGCAGTTCCTTGCTGGTAAACAGGGCGCTTATGTCAAGGTACTTTTCATCTTTTCTGTATGCTCTGCTGATAACGTACATGATGACATCAGCCAGGGTATCGTCAGACACCTCCTGAATCGTACTGACGAAGGCCTTTTCACGTATGGAGAGTTCTTTGTATACCCTGAGCCGGTCAACAAAGTCGGAAGCAAGCTGCCGGACGTTTTTTTCCGTCATAGATCATTGAACGCCCAGATGTGTACTCTGGGGAGTAACTGTAAATGATGAGAGATTATCAGGAACGTCGAAGAATACAGCCATGAAGGGGATACTGGCTTTGGAGGGAATGTTGAAATTTTTCAATGACTGTCCCATCTCATTGTTCAGCAGGGCATTGATTTGATCACTCGTGTATGTTCTCAGTTCATCATCGGTCAATATGTTCCCTGCGAAAAAGGTTCTTGAGGAGATCGTCGTATTGTTGTTGTCCGCAATGCGTGCCGACAGCTTAATAAAGCTGACGGGGTGTTCGGTGATGTTCATAACGTTTCCCTCAATGACAAACAACTGCTGACCGCGGATATTCTTTAAGAAATATCCGCGTGAATCACTGACGGAAACGCCGAGATTAAGCTGTTTCCCCGGCGTGAGGTATGTGGCTACCGTCGTATAGATCATCGTGCCTTTTGCGAGAAGCTGCTCCCTGAAGAGGTAAATGCCGTAGCCTGCTGCGGACAAGACGATCAGAACAAGCACGCCAAGCGCGGTTTTTTTCAGGACAGACAGCACCGTGCTGGCTGCCTGGCCGGACCGGTCGCGCTGCATGGACTCCTTAATCACATGCTCTGCTGTGGGTTCCGAAATGTTCGGTTCCGAATACTGGAGGGATTTGGCAGCCTGCTGGCGTTGTTCAGGTCCTGCAGACGTTTTTGCAGGCTCTTCCCTGTTCTTTGGCTGTACAGGAACAGTATCCAGGGTTTCATCCGGTTTCCATTCAAACGCCGGAGGAGGCGGCGGGGTGTCATCGTGTGCCTTTGTATCCGCCGTTTCATTGAGCGCAGACCAGTCAAATTCAGTCCCTGTGTCTGCAGTTTTCGGCTGATTCGCCGTGAGATTGCTGATGGTGTCGTTGATGACCTTATCCAGGTCATTGTTGATAGTGAGCTGGGACTGCGGTTCATTGGCTGCTGACTCCGGCTGCGTAATCTTTTCCACATCCCCGGGCCTGGGTTTCTTGACAACGAACGTGCTTCCGCACTTCGAGCAGCGTACTTTTACGCCATCCTCGGTAATAGTAGCATCATCCAGCTTGTACTTGGTCGAGCATTTATCACATATAACGATCATACGGTTTTTGATTAAATATAACAGCTTCTGTTGAAATTGGCAACAGGCTCACGGTGTACCATGTACATTGACAGAATCTTTGTTTGCTTTTTTCCGGGTTTCCAATTATTCACTGTATATTGTGGAACCGGCCAATAGAATAACAAAGGATGTCTTCCTGCTGGGTAATATCATGATACCCGTATATCTTATTACAGGATTGGACCTCTGCGTTTTGATTGATACCGGTATGACCATGATGGGGCCTTACTATACACAGGAAATTGCCCCCTGCCTGGCGCAGCGCCATACGCCCCTGAACGTTTTCCTGACGCACAGCCATTACGATCACCTCGGGTCTGCGGCATATTTGAAACGGCATCTTCCGGAATTCAAGATAGGAGGATATTACACCATCGATACAATCCTGAAGAACAGCCATGCTGTAGAGCTGATCACGTCCCTTAACCTCGATGCCGAAAGGATCATGAATATGAACGACCCGGAGCTCCGTTTCAAATCCTTTGATCTTGACATACCCCTGCGGGGCGGAGAGCGATTTTCAGTCGGCGATGACGAGCTCGAGGTAATCTACACGCCGGGGCATACCAGGGATTCCCTGTGCTATTATCTGAAGAAGCAGAGGATAATGTTTACCGGGGAAGCAGCGGGTATCAGGCTCCCCTCGGGAGATATCCTTCCGGAATTCCTGGCGAGCTATAAGTCGTACAGTGCAAGTCTTGAAACGCTGGTCCGTTATCCGGTGGATTTTGTGGCAACAGGGCACGGCCCGGTTATCGAAGGCAAAGATGCCGAACGGTTTTTCGAAAACTCCCTGCAGGCGACCGGCCTGTTTCTTGAAAAGGTCAGGAGGTATTACCGGGAGAGCGGAAATATTCAGGAAGTCGTTGAGCGCATCAAACATGAAGACTACGCAAAATCCGGCAGCGGTCAGCCGGAGAGGGCATATACCATTAACTTGCAGGCAAAGGTGAGGGCAGTTATCGAAGATAAGTAAGAAACAGGATTCTCTATGAAAAAAGTAAAAACCAAACAGAAGGTGAACACTGTTGTCGAAAAGCTGTATTCCATCGGTCAGGCATCCAAAAAATTGAAACTTTCGGCGCCGACCTTGCGCATGTATGAGCACCACGGCGTCCTGATACCGTATAAAACGAAGTCCGGGCGGCGGTACTATTCCGATGCCGATATCGTCCGCATCCAGTGCATGCGTCACATGATCAAGGAGGTTGGACTCAATCTTGAAGGTATCAGGAGGCTGTTTGCACTGCTTCCGTGCTGGGAGATAAAACCATGCAGTACGAAGGACCGGAAGCACTGTCCGGTTTATCTGGACAGCAGCAAGCCGTGCTGGACCTTTAGCCGTGTGGCATGCAGAAAGGACGGTATGCAGTGCAAAACATGCGAGGTCTATCTCATGTCGAGCACCTGTACAGACCGGCTCAAGACCATTTTACAGGGCATCGGGTATTTGCAGGCTGATAAAAAGTAACCGGAAAATTCTGTACAAAGCGGAGGGCGTGATCAAGTTGCGGGGTGCACGATGAGGACAGCATTCCGTTGTCCGAATCCGTCTTCAGTATAAAGCCTGGCATGCGGATCGGGTACGATACGGCTGTCGTCTACCTTATAGACGTATTGGTAGATTCCTGGCTTCAGTTTAAGGGTGAGCGTGAATAGGCCGTTCCCCGCCTTTTTCAGTCGATCGGGTTCACCCCCCCATTTATTGAACGACCCTAACACCTGCACGGTCCGTGCGTCAGGCAGTGCAACGCTGAGCTGTATGCTGACCAGGCCGCTTGTCCTGTGTTCTGCCATATAGATCCCGGATCCGGTTAATACGACAATGAGCAGTGCTGCGGCTATCCTGAAAAAACGGTGCAGCATAATCGACCGCTGTTCTTCCTGCTCAAGCGCAGCCATGATTCTGTCGTTGATACCCTCCGGGGCAGACGTCCGGGGGTACTGTTTTCCGGCAAGTCCGATCATCCCCGTCATTTTTTCATAGTCTTCGCGCATCTGCTTGTTTTCAAGCAGGTCCTTTTCAAAAGCCTGTTTCTGTTCAGGATCCAGTTCATGGTCGATGAACAGGTGTATGCGTTTATCCATGGTGTCCTTCCTTAAAGAGGCGTTCCTTGAGCATTTCCCGTGCCCTGAAAACCCGCATTTTGACAGCCTCAACCTTGATTGCAAGTATACTGCTTATTTCCTCATAGGACAACAAGTCAATATGCCGGAGCATGAATGCCTCCCTGTAATGCACCGGCAGTTCGCCGATAAGCCTCCGGAGCTGAATGCCAAGTTCTTCGTTCATGAGTATCTGCTCCGGTCCTTCTTCCCTGTTAGACTCCTCAAACCGGTTTTCGATACCGGTGTCCATGTCTTCCATGTTGATGATGCGTTGTTTTCCCTTGATCATGTCTTTCGCCTTGTTCACGGCAATGGCGGTAAGCCAGGTGGAAAATTTCGAACGTCCTTCAAAACGGTGGAGGTGCTTCCAGGCCTTCACAAAGGTTTCCTGCGTCACTTCTTCCGCTGTTCCGGGATCCCGGGTAAACCTCAGTGCAATCGAATAGATGGCATCCTTGTACCGCTCAATGAGCAGCCTGTAGGCGTGTTTGTTGCCCTTCCTGCAAACTTCTATAATATCGAGATCTGTCTGATCCGGCGTATGTCGTTGTTCTTCTTTTTGCATACATGGTTCGGGGAAATGCTTCTGTCTTCTTAGACTCCCGTTAAGGCGTGGTATAACCGCTGTTCAGAATACTGGAAGGCGTGTCTCTGAGAACCCGTGTTACCTTTTCCGGCGGCACCAATGTTTCGAGCCGTTTCATGCCCTTTTTGAGGATAACTTCGGCATGATGGATATCGTGGATGTCCGTTGCTATCACGTCGATAAGATCGTTCTTTAACAGAACGTGTGCCGCCTTCATGATGTCGGAGCCATACACTCCGATAAGACTTCCGAAATTCATCTGCAGCATGAAACCGGCCTGTTTCAGGGTAACCGCCTTCCCGGTGTTCTGTACGATGTCCATGTACCGCTCGACGTGCGCAATGATACACCGCAGTCCCGTCTTGTGCAGCGCATCGATGTGGTGGGAAATTTCTCCGATAAAGGGGATTTCAACAAGGAATGTCTCCGAATTTCCGAGCGGGATAAAATAATCGGGGCTCTTTATGTTCAACGATGCATCAAAATAGTTTTCCGCCCCGGTGTTGACGGGGTATTCAAGGTGCTGCTTTGCGAGGGCCTCGCCGATATTGCGTATTTTTTCCCTGCTCATCGACAGCAGCACCCCGTTGTCGTTGCCCGGAATATTGTGCGGCGTTGCACAGGAGGCTGTAAAACCGGAATCCGCCAACACCTTGATCATTTTAACGGTTTCTTCGATACTGCCGGACCCGTCGTCAGTTTCATAGAGTATGTGGGAATGCAGGTCTGTAAATCCTTTATTCATCGGTGTCCTTCAACGGCCGGGAGCACGTCATGACGTGGTTTGCAGATATCTGCTGCAGTGGATCTTCGTATGGTTCTCCCCGCCCTCATGGTTCCTCAACCAATGAGGTACCTGTAAAACTTGAGCAGCGATTCTTTTATCTTTTCGAATTTATTCTCTTGTTTCTTCTGGTGGTAGTATTTGTCATAATGGTAATAATAGTAGTAGTGTCCGTATCTGCCGACGGTCATGCTTATCTTGTTTAAGATGATGCCGTAGACATTTGTCTTTGTATTGTTCAACAGAGATTCCGACCGCGTAACTGCCTCGATGGTTGTTTTGCCGAGCTCGACGACAATGAAGGCACCGTCTACCTTTGATCCGAGGATGGCAGGGTCTGTGACCGGCAGTATGGGTGCTGTATCGAAGATGATGTAGCTGTAATGTTTCTTCAGCTCTTTTATCAGCATGTCGACCTTTGATTTATTGAGCAGCTCCGATGGGTTCGGCGGAATGATTCCGACTGTGATGACGTCGAGGTTCTTGGTATCCGTGTGTTTTATGACGTCGCTCAGCGGCATATCGGAGGCAAGATAGTTGGTGATTCCCGGTTCCTGCTCAAGACCGAAGAGGGAATGGATGACCGGTTTCCTGAAATCGGCATCAATCAGAACGGTGGGCATTTCCGCATAGGCGAGCGTTATGGCGATATTCGCTGCAGTTGTTGATTTTCCTTCACCCGGTCCCGATGACGTTATCAAAAAGCACTTGTTTTTGTTTTCCAGGTCGGCAAATTGTATATTCGTCCTCAGGGAACGGTATGCCTCGGTGACCGTGGATTTCAGGTCCTCGACGGTGATGAGTTCCCGTTTCGGGTGACCGTTTGCTTCACTGTGCGGAAGCTGGGGTATGATACCAAAGATGGGGAGGGTGAGCCTTCTGCGCGCATCTTCCACGGTTTTGAGCGATGTGTCCGTATACTCCGTGTAAAACGCGAAGATCAACGACAGGATGAACCCGAGGAGGAAACTCACGAGTGCATTCTTGCCTTTCTGGGGTTCTATGGGGGTACGCGAGGGTATGGCCTTGTCGATGACCCTGATGTTTGCAACGGTGGCTGCCTTGGATATCCGCGCCTCTTCATGTTTCTTCAGCAGGAAATCATACAACTCCTCATTGACGACCAAATCCCTCTCAAGGTGTGCATAATCCCTCATGGTCTTCGGCAGATTAGACAGGCTCTTTTGGTATGCCTTCTCGGTCAGGGTGACATTCTTTTTCTGGATGTTTAACTGGTTCACCATACTGCCGGTGAGTTCTCTGATCTTCTGTTTCGCCGCGGCTATCTGGGTGTTCAAATCAATGACACCCGGATATCGTTCCGTATATTCTTCAAGCATCGACTTCTTCTGTATCTCGAGCTTTGCCAGGTCCTGTACCATCGAACCAAGCACGGGGTCCGACCCGCTGATAAGATAGTCCTGAATATTCGCTCCGGGTTTTACGAGCATGTCCTTCAATGAGTTTGCATCCATTATCTTCAGGGCGATATCAAGTTTTGTCCTCTCGAGGTCCGAGATCCTCTGTATGGCTGCCGAGGTCTCGGCTGAAAAGGATAAGACGCCGTGTTGCCGTTTGAACTCGTCCATGACTTTTTCCGAATGGTCGAGGTTGTTGTTGGTAATCTTAAGCTGGGTTGATATGAAGTCCAGGGCCTGGGACGCCTCCTGGCTCATGCGCTGCACGCTCAGTTCGATGTAAGCTTTGATGAGCTCGTTGGTGATGAGGCTCGCAAGATAGGGGTCTCTGTTCTTGCAGCTTACCTTGAGGATATTGGTCATTTCCCCCATTTCTTCGATCGAGGTGTTTTCCCGGATGCTGGTAACAGCATTCTCAAGACTGCCGCGTTCCACAATGACCTTATCTCCCCGTGAAACATTGCTGGCCCGTCTCAGGTAAAACGAGAGCACCGATGAAGTAAACGGTGTTCCGACGGTCCCGGAACCGATGTCATGGTTGCCAACGGCTACGGTGTATGTGCGGCTGTCCGTAAATTGTATAGTAAACCGTTCGATGATGCTCCTGTCGGCCGGCCGGACCTTGTAGAGCTCAATACCTGATGTGGTCGGCTTGGACGTGACGTGATAGTCGAGCCCTATCTTTTCTGCTGCGAGCGTTGCAACGGATCTGCTCTGTGCTATCAGCTTTTCCGAGGATGTCCTGTTCCACCATTGCATCACGATAATATCGCTGAGCAGGTTGTTCCTGGACAATGGCTCCTCTATGTAAATGGTTGAGGTAGACTGATAGACCGGCGTCTTCAGGAACGTATAGATCATGCCGCTGATGAAGAACACGACGGTTATCAGAACAATAAGCTTCCACTTTCTCCTGAGCAGGAGAATATACTCGACGAGTTCCGGCGATGTCGTGAGCGATGTGTTGTCTGCCATCAGGGTTGCCTCAGAAGTTGTCTCAAAAGAAGATAGTTCGTCGCGATTGATAACGGTTGTGCAAGCAGCACGTTGAGCGTCGGCTGTATCTGATCCAGGATATCGTTCCATGAGGCGAGCGCGCTCTTGGGCACGAACACGATGTCCCCTGCGTACAGATCGACTCCCTGGGGAGAAGAAGGTTTTTCACCATGGAGCATACCGTCGACATTCATCGTGTAGACGTCCGGATGTATCAATCCTCCCCGTATTACCTTGACATCGTCTCTCAGAGCACCGAGCCTGAAGCCTCCTGCGAGGCTTATTGCCTGAATAATGGAGATTGGTGCCCCGGTAACTGGTATGACAACGGGCTTGTCGACCCTGCCAATAACGATGATGTTTTGTTCTGCGGCACTCGGTACATAGATGACGTCCTTGTTCTCAAGCACGGGATCGTTGTACTGGTTGCCGTTGCGCAGATAATCGTACACATTCACAATGGTGGAGTGTCCTTTCCTTATAAGATAGACATTGGAAAGGTTTGCCTGATTACTTATGGATGCCTGGCCCCCGGCGAGCGCAAGTGCAGTGACAAGGTCCGTCCCCCCCATGATTGGATAAATACCCGGCTTCTCGACCGAACCAAGCAGCAGCACAAGCCTGCTGGAGTACTCTTTCACCTCAACGTCGAGAAACGGGTGGCGTATGTATGCACTATACGCCGTGGTGAGCTTGTCCTTAAGCTGTCCGATGGTCAATCCCTGCGCCTCGATACCGCCGATGAGAGGAAGATAGATCTTGCCGTCCTTTTCTATACGCACAACCCC
The DNA here is from genome assembly GCA_021787655.1 of bacterium. Classification (GTDB taxonomy): domain Bacteria; phylum JAMCPX01; class JAMCPX01; order JAMCPX01; family JAMCPX01; genus JAJYLM01. Next base: position 5,595 of record JAJYLM010000018.1, on the reverse strand, counting down.
GCTCATGTCAGGGTGTCCCCACGCCGTAATGCTGATGGTATCACCTGCCCCCAGCCCTTCTCTGACCGGTGTCTGACGGTTGTCCTGCTCGAGGAGCTTGTTGACCACTGTCGTTCCTGCGTGCTGTTCTATGGGTATAGCAACCGTGGTGTTCGTTTGCTGCAGACCTGACTGCTGTGCTGGTCCCGGCTGTTGAGCTCCCTGCATGCCTGAGTTCTGCGATGCAGCGCATGAAGCCATCGCCATGGCCACGGTCATTGCAGCCAATAGACGTTTCATAGACCGATATCCCTCCTGTACTGTGAACCCTCGAATACTATAGTATTCACCGCCCTGTAAACCTTTTCCCTCGCTGTCCGGACGGTCTCTCCCAGGGCGGTAATGCCGAGGACCCTGCCCCCGGCTGTTTTTATGGTTCCTTTTTCGTTTTTGGTGCCTGCATGGAATATAAACGTGTCTTTTCCCACAGCGTCTTTCAACCCCTCGATGGGAATGCCGGTTTTTGGGGAAGCCGGATATCCCTGGGAAGCCATGACAACGCAGACGCTTGCATCCCGCTTCAGGGTGATGGGCTCTGCAAACATCCTCCCCTTGGCACTGTCCATAAAAATACTCACAAGGTCGTTTTCGATACGGGGCAATAATGCCTGAGTCTCCGGATCCCCGAACCGTACATTGAATTCGAGGACAGAGGGGTCGCCGTTCACGATCATGATGCCTGTGTACAGCACGCCCTTATAAACGATGCCCTCCTGCCTGAGGGCTTCCATGAGCGGGGATATGATCCTTTTCGTGATCTTTTCCTCGATCTCGGGTGTCAGCTTGTCGGACGGTGACAGGGAGCCCATACCGCCGGTATTGGGGCCGTGATCGTGATCGTGCAGCCGTTTGTAATCCCGGGCGGTCCCGGCCGGAATAAAGGTGTTCCCGTTTGATATGACAAAGTAGCTTGATTCTGCGCCCCGCAGAAATTCCTCGATGAGCAGGACCTTGCCTGCGTCACCGAAGATACGCTTGTCCATGATATCCTTGATCGCGCCGGTCGCTTCTGACAATTCCTCGGCGATGACGACCCCTTTTCCTGCGGCAAGCCCGTCGGCCTTGATGACCAGTGGAAAAGACCGTGTTTTGACATAATCGAGGGCGTCTGCCGAGCTGTCAAACACCTCGAATGCAGGGGTGGGAATACCGTATTTTTTCAACAGTTTTTTTGCGAAGGCTTTCGATGTTTCCAGCAGTGCTGCCTGCTGTGTGGGACCGAAGATCGTCAGTCCGTTCGCTGTAAAGGTGTCGACGATACCGGCCTGCAGGGGAACTTCCGGCCCTGCGATGGTAAGGGATATTTTTTTTTCGCGGGCAAAAGCGAGCAGTCCCTGCACGTCATCTGCCTTGACCGGCACGCACTGTGCAAGCTCCTCGATGCCGGCATTCCCCGGTGCGCAGTAAATGGTTTTTATGCCGTCCTGCTTGATCTTGTGAACGAGTGCATGTTCACGGCCGCCCGAACCTATGACAAGAATATTCATGCGCGTGTCTTCTCCATTCTCCTAATGCTTGAAATGCCGGATCCCGGTGAACACCATGGCGATGCCTGCTTCATCTGCTGCCTTGATGACTTCTTCGTCCCTGATCGAACCGCCGGGCTGAACAACAGCCGTAATACCCGCATCAATAAGAACCTTCAATCCGTCTGCAAAGGGGAAAAAGGCATCCGATGCACCGACGGCGCCCTTGGTGCTGAGGTTCGACTTCATAATTGCTATCCTTGCCGAGTCGACCCTGCTCATCTGGCCGGCACCGACGCCGACGAGCTGGTGTGACTTCGCCACGATAATCGTATTGCTCTTCGTGTGCTTGCAGACCTTCATGGCAAAGTCCATGTCGTTCATTTCATCACTGGACGGGGCACGCCTGGTAACGACACGGCTGTTTTTCATGTCCTCGGTCATGGCGTCCTCTGTCTGGGCAAGCATGCCGAACGGCGTGTCATGGAATTCCAGAGCGCTTTCTCCGGCAGCACGCTTCTCCACCCGGATCAGTCTGAGGTTCTTCTTCTTTGTCAGAATATCGAGCGCAGCGGATGAAAAAGAGGGTGCTATGATGACTTCGTAAAAGGTGTCCGCGATAAGCTTCGCCGTCGCCTCGTCGAGTTCCCGGTTCAGCCCGCAGATGCCTCCGTAACTCGAAACAGGGTCTGTTTTGAAGGCAAGCCCGTAGGCATCCGCGCTGCTGCTGCCCGTCGCGGCTCCGCAGGGGTTCGTATGCTTGATAATGATACAGGCAGGCTGTGTGAATTCGGACACCAGGTTGTAGGCACTGCTCATGTCAACGATATTGTTGTAGGAAAGTTCTTTGCCGCCGAGCTGTTCGAAGGAAAGGTCCTGATGGCGGGGTACGTCCGCAGTCCTGTAGAGTGCTGCCTGCTGGTGCGGGTTTTCGCCGTAGCGCATGGACTGGAGCCTGTTCAGCGTCACATGGATCTCACCCGGCATGTCTTTCTCGATCGTACCATTGAGCCAGTTTGCGATGGCACTGTCATAAGCGGCCGTGTGGTTGAACGCCTTCGCAGCGAGCCGCAGCTTGTCCTGTTCAGTGATGTCATCTTTCTGCAGATGGTCGATAAGCCATGTGTAATCTGCAGGATCCACGATGACGACGACATCCCGGTAGTTTTTCGAGCCTGCCCGGAGCATGGACGGACCGCCGATGTCTATGTTTTCTATGACCTCATCAAACGAAACGCCCTTTTTGCGGGCAGTTTCCCGGAACGGGTACAGGTTCACGATGATGATATCGATAAGGCCGATGGAATGTTCTTGCAGGGATTTCAGATGATTTTTATTGCTCCGTATGGCAAGTATCCCACCATGAATTTTGGGATGCAGGGTCTTGACCCTGCCGTCCAGCATTTCGGGAAACCCCGTGTAATCCGCGACGTCTGTAACCGGAATCGCTTTTTCTTTCAAAAAACGGGCAGTCCCGCCCGTTGATAGGATTTCTATGTTGAACCGCTTCAAAGCCTTGCCGAGCTCCTCCAGTCCCGTTTTGTCAGATACGCTGACCAGCGCTCTTGTTAACGACATGTCCTGCTCCTTTTCAAATAATGATTTTATACTGTATCCTTAAACATAAAATAAAATCAAGTGCTATTGAAAGTAAAAATTGCGGATCGCTGTCGTAGGAAAACATCCCTGCGTCGTGGTGAAGTCCCCGGGGCAGGTATCGGCTGTTACAGTCCCAGCGGTGTCCTGTCAAGGCTGCGGTACTGAATGGCCTCGGCTATGTGCTGCGCTCTGATATCGGCGGCAGCGTCAAGGTCTGCGATGGTCCTCGCCACCTTGATGAGTTTGGTGTACGCACGCGCTGAAAGTGCGAGCCGCTCAATGGCGGATGACAGCAGTGACACGGAGGCCTCATCGAGTTTGCAGAATTTTTTGATGTGCCTCGAGGTCATCTGCGTGTTCGAAAATATCTTGAGTCCCCTGAACCGGTTGAACTGGAGGATGCGCGCCTGTTCGACCCTGAGGAGGATGTCCTGTGATGACTCCTGGTAGCCATCGCGAATCATGTCGGTAAACCTGACCGCCGGTACGTCGATCTGGATGTCGAACCTGTCCATGAGCGGTCCTGACACGCGGGATCGGTACTTCATGATGGACGAAACCGTACAACTGCATTGATGGAGGGGATCACCGTAGTAGCCGCATGGACACGGGTTCATTGCAGCGATGAGCATGAACCTCGAGGGAAAGGTCATTGTTTGCTGCGCCCGGGTAATGGTTACGTATCCATCTTCGAGCGGCTGACGCAGTGCCTCCAGGGCGGGTTTCTTGAATTCGGGGAGTTCGTCGAGAAACAGCACCCCGTTGTGCGAAAGGCTTACCTCTCCTGGTTTTGGCTGCTGTGTACCTCCGACGAGGCCGACATCCGAAACGGTGTGGTGCGGGGACCGGAAGGGTCTCTTGGTAACAATTGCGTTGTCAGGAGACAGCGTCCCGGCGACACTGTGTATCTTCGTCGTTTCGATTGCCTCCTTGAACGACATCCGCGGCAGGATGCCCGGCAGGCGCATCGCGAGCATCGTCTTACCGGAACCCGGCGGGCCGATCATAAGGATGTTGTGACCGCCGGCAGCAGCTATCTCGAGTGCTCGTTTTGCGTGTTCCTGCCCCTTAACCTCGTTGAAATCCATGTCAAAGGCAGACAGGTTGTCGTACATTTTTTTATAATCCGTTGTTACCGGCTTGAGCGGCAGTTCGCCCCGCAGGAGACTGACGACTTCGGACAGGTGACCGGCCTCGTAAACAGGCAGTCCTTCGACGATGCCTGCCTCGGCCCCATTCCCCCGGGGCACGATGATGCTTTTCAACCGCATGTCCGCAGTCATGATCGCCGCGGGAAGCACTCCCTTGACAGGCTTGACGATACCATCCAGGGAAAGTTCGCCGAGTATAATGACACCATTCGTGCTCTCCGGTTCTATGACCCCGAGTGCCGAAAGGATGCCGATGCAGATCGGCAGGTCGTATGCAGAGCCTTCCTTCCTGATGTGTGCCGGCGCCAGATTGATGGTGATCCTTTTCGGCGGCATCTTGTACCCGGTGTTGTGGATTGCACTGCGTATGCGTTCCTTGCTTTCTTTGATTGCGCCGTCCGGGAGACCGACGATGGTAAAAGACGGCAGGCCGTTCGCGATGTCCGTTTCAACCTCGACAAGCTTTGCATCCACACCGTAGAGCGCCGAGCTCAATATCTTGGAATAATTGACATATACCATATAGAATGCATTAGTATAAAAAAGAATAAAACGCAACTACATTATGAATGATTTTAAGAAACGACCTGACAATGAAATGCCGCGGGAAAAACTTGTGGCAGGCGGTGCCCGCAGCCTGACCGACGGAGAACTGCTGGCAATCATTCTCCAGACCGGCACCAAGGGTAAAGATGTCCTGTCCCTTGCACTGGAGATTTTGCATGTCTGCAACGGTTTTCCCGGCATAGAAAAGACCGGGATCGACGAGCTTCTGACCATTCCCGGTTTGAGCACGGCAAAGGTGACAAAACTGAAGGCAGCAATCGAGATCGGCAGAAGGACGATCTATTTAAGCAGGGCCGCTGTCCGGAAGGTCACCAGTTCGAAAGAGGCTTTTCTGCTGCTCGAACCGCTGCTGAAGAACATGGCGAAGGAGAATTTCATGGTCATCCTGCTCAACAGCCGCAATGAACTTATCGACGTGAAGCGGATCGGCGAGGGCACGGTCAACGCTGCATCCGTTTATCCGAGGGAATTGATGGAGATTGGGATCAGAACATCTGCGTCCGGTCTTATCCTCTCCCATAATCATCCGTCCGGCAGCGTTGTCCCGAGTCTTGAAGACAGACGGCTGACCATGAACATGCTTGCTCTGGGGGAGTTGTCATCCATCATACTTCACGATCACATCATCGTCGGCAGCAGCGGTTACTACAGCTTTGCAGACGACGGCGCGCTTGCATCCATGAAACAGCAGTTTCTGCATTCCCTGCAGTCAGCCGGTTGCTGATCACCCCCCGCCATGCATGACGCCGGTACCGCATATTTTTTCTGGACAT
>JAJYLM010000017.1 GCA_021787655.1 bacterium | reverse complement strand
CAGATTTCCGGAGATGATCTGCGGATTGGCAGGGGCACGAACAACGAAGCACATCATACCGGACTGCGGGCATGTTCCTCATCGCGAAAAGCAAGACGACGTTCTCAATGCAGTCACAAACTTCCTCTGCACTTAGCTCGGTCATCATTTGTTCCATAAAACTGGTCATCAATTGATTCCAACAACAGGGACAAGGCTGCACCTTCGACAAACTAATTATCAAAGCGAGCAGGGGACAGAACTCTACTATAACCAGTGGTTCAGACATAAAGGCTAAGATTTTGGTTTCTCAGTCCACAGGAAAAGCCAAAACTTTCCTCTCTTTAGGGGCACGTGGTGATGGATTCGCGCCAGGATATTCTTGCGTTAGCGGATCAGTGCCCGCACAGAGAAAACTGCCAGGTCATAAAATTCATGGAGAATAGTACGGTTCTGTGGTATATACATCAATTCTGTTGGAACGTATGAGGCCATTGACCCCGTTTATTTCTGAGGAAACGCGCGAAGTGTACAAATTCCTCGGGACGGGGCGTACTGTTGCACAGGTAAAATTATGGGTACTGCACATTTACATAAACCGGTGTTTGGTGCCGGATACGGTGCAGGGGTTCGGCTCCTGCTGCTCCTGCTTGCGCTGTCCGCAGTGCAGTGCGGACTGAAAGCTCCGCCCGTACCGTACCCCCTTGCCAAACCCGTTGCCATTACGGACTTCGCGGCCATTGCGCGGGGTACCAATATCATGCTGTTATGGAAGATCCCGGACAAGAACACTGACGGTTCGATCCTGAAGGATATCAAAGGGTTTAACCTCGTCCGCGCCGCCATTCCCATCAGTGCGGCCGGTACGGACCAGAAAGAGATCTATCAGCAGTGGCGGTATGAGTACAAACCCGGGGAACAGTACATGAGTGTCCATGATACGGACGTCCACCCTGGGTTTCAATATACGTACCTGGTTTTTACCGTTACCCGCAATGATGTCGTGAGTGATGCGTCAAGCTCTGTTACCGTCGATTGGACCAAACCGTATCTGCCCCCTACGGATATTCGCGCACAATCAGGGTCGCATTTTGTTGACCTGTCCTGGTCGCCTCCGCGCACCTATATCGACGGGTCGCCGATCCACACGATGATCTATTACAATATCTATAGAAGTCTGAAGATGGGAGATTTCCCATTGTCGCCGATCAACCCGGCGCTCATATCAGGCACAACCTACATCGACGGGGACCTGCAGGACAATATTCCGTACTTTTATGAGGTCACCAGCGTTTCCAAGGTCGGCGCCACTGCGGTCGAAAGCGTGCCGTCATCGGAAATCATCGCCGTGCCGGTCGATCTGGTGTCCCCTGCGCGTCCGTACGGGCTCGCAGCAGCACCTCTGAGCAACGGCATAGCCCTCAGCTGGGAACCGAACTCGGAATCCGACATACTCGGTTATTACGTGTACAGGAAGTCAGGGAAACATACAGCATTCACACGGCTCAATGCCCGTCCCGTGTCCGGGACCACGTATGTGGACACCCGGGCACAGAGAGGATATAATACCTACTATGTGACGGCAGTTGACAATTCCGAACAGCACAACGAGAGTGCACCATCGGAAAGCTCTACGATACTCGACAGGAGAGAGAGATGAATTTCTTTACGTACAAAAAAGGAGATCTGTACTGCGAAGACGTGAAGGTCAGGACGATAGCTGAGGAGACCGGAACACCGGTCTACATCTACAGCGCGAAGACACTGCGGCGGCACTACCGTGCCATCGAGCGGGCGTTCGTCAGAACGAAACCCCTTATCTGCTATTCCGTTAAAGCGAATTCCAACAGTGCGGTTATCGCCCTGTTTGCATCGATGGGCGCCGGCGCCGACATCGTTTCCGGAGGAGAGCTGTTCAGGGCGGTAAAAGCGGGCATGAACAGCAAAACGATCGTGTACTCCGGTGTCGGCAAGACAGCAGAGGAGATCGCCGAAGCACTGGCCCGGAACATCCTCATGTTCAATGCCGAGTCGATTGAGGAACTCGAAGTCATCGAAGCAGTGGCTGCGCTGATGGGGATCAAAGCACCGGTCAGCATACGGGTCAACCCGGACATCAACCCCCATACCCATCCCTATATATCGACCGGTATGAAGAAGAACAAATTCGGCATCGATATCAGGTACGCACGGGAGGCCTACGCCGTGGCCCGGTCGAAACGGCATCTCCAGATCGTGGGCATCGATATGCACATCGGGTCGCAGCTGACCAGTATCGCCCCGATCAAGGACGCCCTGAAACGGGTTTTGGGACTGATCAACGGGCTCCGGAGGGACGGCATCGAAATCCGGTTTATCGATATCGGCGGTGGTCTCGGTATTACCTACAAAGATGAAAGGGCCGCATCTCCGGATGACTATGCCGCAGCGATCGAACAGACACTGCAGGGCTTTTCCGGAAACCTCATCCTCGAACCGGGGAGGGTTCTTGTGGGCAATGCTGGTATTCTCGCGTCAAAAGTGCTATACAGAAAAGAGAACGGAATGAAAAAATTTATGATTGTTGATGCGGGCATGAATGATTTAATACGGCCGAGTTTTTATGATGCTTATCACGAGATACTCCCTGTAAAAAAGACGCGTTCGAAACGTTTCAAACAGGATGTTGTGGGTCCGATCTGTGAATCCGGTGACTTCTTTGCGCATGGCAGGGAGCTTCCGGTGCTTGAACAGGGCGGGCTCATAGCCCTGATGAGTGCCGGTGCGTACGGGTTTTCCATGTCGTCCAACTACAATTCCCGGAGAAGGGCCGCTGAGGTGCTGGTGGATGGCAGGGAATATCATGTAGTCCGGGCACGGGAAACGAACGAGGCGCTTATCCGGGGGGAAAAGATTCCACCCTCTATAAAAACAAGGAGTAACCATGGCTAAAAGGACGCTCAAATTTACCAAGATGCAGGGGACCGGCAACCACTTCATCGTCATAGATTCGTTGAAAAAGGAAGAGAAGCTTTCTCCCGAGCAGATCAGGACATTGTGCACACCTGCATTCAGCATAGGTGCAGACCAGCTGCTCATCATAGCGCCTTCAAAGGTCGCTGATTTCAAGATGCGGATTTTCAATGCCGACGGCGGAGAGGTCGAGATGTGCGGCAACGGTATACGGTGTGTTGCCAAGTACGTTGTCGAGCACGGATATACGAAGAAAAAGGAACTGGACATCGAGACGCTGGCGGGCATCAAACGGCCGGTGATCAAGGGTGACAAGATACGGGTCGATATGGGCGAGCCGATATTCGACGCAAAACTCATTCCTGTACGGCTGAGCGGCCGGGTCATCAACAGGGCAATCAAGGTCGAGGACATGGACTTCAAGATCACCTGCGTGTCCATGGGGAACCCCCACACCGTGATATTCATGGACAAGATCGACAAGTTCAATGTCCAGAAGTACGGATCGTCCCTTGAAAACAACAAGATGTTCCCCAAAAAGACGAATGTGGAATTTGTCGAGAAGATCGACGACAACGAACTGAAGATGCGCGTCTGGGAACGCGGGAGCGGAGAGACGCTCGGCTGCGGATCAGGCGCCTGTGCGGTCGGAGTCGCTGGCGTTCTGAACAACAAGAGCAGGGAGAATGTGTTGATACACCTGCGGGGCGGCGACCTTGAGATTGCGTGGACCAAGGACAACCACGTGTACCTGACAGGGCCTGCTGAAGAGGTATTCAGAGGAGAAATAGATGTCTGACACGAACGATATCAAAGGCATAATAACGGCCATCATTACGCCGTTCAAAGAGAACAAGATCGACAAAAAGGCGTACCAGCAGCTCATTGGGATGCAGATAAAGGCAGGCATCTCGGGCGTTGTCCCCTGCGGGACAACCGGGGAGTCCGCGACCCTCGATTTTGACGAACACGAGATGCTGATCGATTACACGCTGGAGATCGTCGACCGCCGGATGACCGTTATCGCGGGTACCGGTTCCAACAATACAAAAGAGGCGATCAAGCTTACCGAACATGCGCGCAAGGCCGGCGCCGATGCGGCACTCACGATCACGCCGTACTATAACAAGCCGACACAGAAAGGCATGGAGGAGCATTTCAGGGCCATCGCGGAAGCAGTGGATATTCCGCTGATCCTCTACAATGTACCCGGTCGCACGGGCGTTAACATGCTGCCGGAGACCGTGGCGCGGCTCTCGGAGATAAAGAATATCATCGGTATCAAAGAAGCAACCGGGTCCCTGCAGCAGGTCACGGAAACAATGAAGCTGTGCAGGAAAGGGTTTATCGTGCTCTCGGGCGACGATTTTACGGCATTGCCGAGCATTGCCATCGGAGCGAAGGGGGTCATATCCGTCACATCCAATATCGTTCCTGCAGAGATGGTCGCGATGTTCTCGGCATACGAGAGCGGCAGCATGCAGAAGGCGATCGACATCAACCAGAGGCTGTGGTCCCTCCACAACACCATGTTTGTGGAAAGCAATCCGATACCGGTCAAGGCAGCGGCGCATCTTCTGGGATGGATATCCGGAGAGATCAGACTACCGCTGACACCGCTGGGCGGCGCCAACCTTGCCAAGCTCAAAACAGCAATGACCGAGCTGGGACTCATTCATGGATAAACTGACCGCACAACCGGTCAGCGTGGCGGTCAGCGGCATTATGGGGAGGATGGGCCAGCAGATAGCCCGTCTCCTGTTTCAGGACCAGTCGTTTGTCATTGCCGGTGGCATAGAGCGCAAGAACCATCCGTCACTGGGCATGGATATCGGCATGCTTATCCGGGGAACAAATTCAGGGGCCAGGGTTACGGACGATCCCGGGAGCATTCCGCCTCCTGTTGACTGTATCATCGATTTTTCGGCTCCCTCGTCGACGCTTGCCCTGCTTGAGTTCGCGCGAAAACAGAAAATATCCATGGTCATCGGTACGACAGGGTTTTCCCAGGAAGAGATAGAGCAGATCCGTAAGGCGGGGAAGGAAATCGCCATCGTCCATTCACCCAACATGAGTATCCTCGTCAACCTGCTGTTCAAACTTGTCGGGTTTACTGCCGGCGTGATCGGCGACGGCTTTGATGCTGAAATCGTCGAGGTGCACCATAAGAACAAGGTCGATGCACCGAGCGGCACTGCGCTCAAGCTGGCCGAGGCTATCGCCGGTGCCTACAATAAACCTCTTGCCGGTGCAGCGCGGTATGAGCGCCATGGTCAAATCGGTGCCAGGCCGCGGGGAGAGATAGGAATTCAGGCCCTCAGGGGCGGCGATATCGTCGGAGAACATACTGTCATGTTTATCGGTACCGGCGAGCGGCTCGAGATAACGCACCGGGCGACGAGCAGGGAGAATTTCGCACAGGGGGCATTGCTTGCGGCACGGTGGATCGCCGGAAAGCAGCCGGGCATGTTCAGTATGGCCGACGTGCTGGGACTGACCGGACAGATACAATAAACCGCAGAAACTATTGCGCGATCATCAACACTGCCGCCGGTTCACGGTTTTGTTGACATTCTAATCAAAAAGATATTTATACCGTTGGTAATAGCTTAAAGGAGGCACTATGGTTTCTTTTGAATTGAGTGAAGAACAAACCCTGCTCAGAGACACCTGCAGGGATTTTGCTTTGACGGTCATGAGAAAACAGGACAGGCAGGCGGATGAATCCGGCGAGATACCGGCGGACATTGTGAAACAGGGGCACGAACTCGGATTGACGACCGGCTACCTGCCCGAGGCGTATGGTGGTGCCGGCAGCCGGCTCTCTGCGCTGGACAGCGTCATCATCTTCGAGGAACTCGCCTACGGCAATCTGTCCATGGCACTCAATATTCTGGCACCCTCCCTGCTCAACATCCCCCTGATGCTGTACGGCACAGACGATCAGAAGAAAAAGTATTTTACGATGAACAAGCCGGACCAATTCCAGGGTTTTACGGCGGCGCTGACCGAGCCTTCCGTACGGTTCGACCCGGAAGCACTGAAAACGACCGCGCTGGACGACGGCGATGACTTCGTACTGAACGGCGAAAAGGCCTTTGTCGCGATTGCGGATTCGGCCCTTGCTGCCCTGGTGTTTGCAAAGAAAGGGAGCGGTGAAGGGCTTGCCGGGATCGACGGTTTCATCGTTCCGTCAGGCGGTTTTGCCGTCAAGGAGCGGGAGAAGAACCAGGGACTGAGGGCATTGAAACAGTTCACCCTGTCACTCGACGGTGCCCGGGTGCAGCGTCCGGACGTCCTGAAGCTGTCGGGCGGCTTTGCCAACCTGCTCGCGCGCTCCCGGACTGCTTCGATAGCACTCACAACCGGCGTCTGCAGAGCGGCCTACGAATATGCGCTGGCCTATGCAAAGGAGCGCAACGCGTTCGGCGAGCCGATCGCCTCGCGTCAGTGGGTTGCGTTTACGCTTGCCGAGATGGCAACGGAGATCGATGCGATCCGTCTCATGGCATGGAAATCGGCATGGATGCTGGACAAGGACATGGATGCGTACAAGGAAGCGTCCATGGGCAAACGGTACGCAGCGGACATCGCGATGTTCATCACCCGGAATGCAACTCAGATCCTCGGCGGGCACGGGTTTATCCGGGAACATCCGGTCGAGATGTGGTACAGGGACGCACGGTCGTTTGCAGTATCAGAGTTTATGGCTATTCTCTAAGGAGGCATATATGATAGATTTCGAACTCACACCAATTATGAAGATGGCACGGGAGTTTACCCACACCTATGCACGGGACGTCATGAGACCCATCGCACGCAAGTATGATGAAGAGGAACACACCGAGCCGACGGAATTTATACAGAAGACCCATGAGATGTTCAGGTCCATGGGGTTCAGTTTCTCAACCGCCAACTCGAGCGGCGACGGAGAAGACAAGTCCGAGCACAAGGAAAAGCATGACCGGCCGAAGATGGAGATGAACCTTCTGGGCGCCATTGCGATCGAGGAGATCGCCTGGGGCTGTCCGGGGCTCACCCTGAGGATACCCGGGCCCGGACTCGGCGGCGCAGCGATCATGGCGGCAGGAACGCCCGAGCAGAAGAAGAGATTCATGAAGGTCCTGAATGGTCCGAAACCAAGCTACGGTGCAATGGCGCTGACAGAGCCGGGGTTCGGGTCCGATGCCTCTGCGGTGAGTACGACCGCGGTACAGGACGGTGATTACTACATACTCAACGGCACCAAGATCTTCGTTACCGGCGGGGACATGGCAGACCTGTACGTGGTTTGGGCAACGCTGGGGAAGGACCTCGGCAGGTCCGGTATCAAGGCGTTTGTCGTGGAAAAGGGCACCCCGGGATTGAAGATGGCACGGCTTGAACACAAGCTCGGCATCCGCGCCTCGGACACGGCGGAGGTCGTTCTGGAAGACTGCAGGGTGCACAAGGACAACCTTCTGGGCGGGGAAAAGAAAGAAGAGAAGGGCTTTAAAGGTGCAATGCAGACGTTCGATGCAACTCGTCCGATGGTCGCAGCCATGGCAATCGGCATTGCACGGTCGGCATACGATTACGTGTATGAGGATTTCGTCGTGAAGAACGGACTCGAAATAAACTACGGACGGCCGCTCCACACACGGGGCTACATAGAGACCGTCCTCGAGGATATGGAGGCAAAGATCCATGCAGCACGCCTGCTCACGTGGAAAGCCGCATGGATGCTCGACCACAGCTTGCCGAACCTCAAGGAGGCATCCATGGCGAAGGCAAAGGCCGGGACGGTCGTCGACGAAGTTACGCAGAAGGCAATCGAGCTCTACGGTCCTGAAGGTTATTCGCGGAGGCACCTGCTCGAGAAGTGGATGCGGGACGCAAAGGTGTACGATGTGTTCGAAGGTACGGGACAGATCCAGAGACTCGTCGTTGCACGGGCAATCCTTGACTACACGCGGAAAGAATTGAAATAAGAGGCTGGTATGGCTTCCACCTACAATGACTGGGACAAACTGGACGAGGTGTCCAGGGATCTCGAGCGTGCCCGCGTTTCCCTGACCGAGGAATTCGATGCAATCGACTGGTATCAGCAGAGGATAGCTGCCACCAGGGACCCTGAGCTGAAGCGGATATTGTCGCACAACAGGGACGAAGAAAAGGAACACGCCGCAATGCTCATGGAATGGATCAGGAAGCACGACCCGGAGCAGGATAAGGCGTTCAAAGAACACGATTGATCCGGTATCCGGGCATACGGTTGTTCTTTACGAAGCATGACCCCTGCCCGGATGCCATCGGGCCGGATGACCATCCCCGGCTCAGTCAGCTCCGGGGATGGTACTTGTCGTACATCCGTTTGAGCATTTCCGTGTTGATGTGCGTATAGATCTGGGTGGTCGAAATATCAGAATGTCCGAGCATGATCTGGACTGACCTCAGGTCTGCCCCGTGTTCAAGCAGGTGGGTGGCAAACGAGTGCCGCAGCGTGTGCGGGGTAACGTGCTTGGGGATGTTGAGCCTGCTCAGATATGACTTCAGGAGTTTCCAGAACCCCTGGCGGGTAAAGGGCTCGCCCTGCTGCGTGAGGAACAGTGCGTCGGTCGTATGCTTCAGGAGGGCCGGCCTGCCTGCTTCGAGGTAGGCTGCAACCGCCTCTTTTGCCGCATCCCCGACCGGCACAATGCGCTCCTTGCCGCCCTTGCCTTTGACCCTGACATACCCAACGGTCATTTCAAGTGAGTTCAGGCTCATCGTGACGAGCTCCGATACGCGCAGTCCCGTTGCATACATGACTTCGAACATCGCCTTGTCCCTGAGCTGGCGTTTCTTGTCCCGGATGAGCAGCGGGCTGTTCAGGAGCGATTCGACCTCTGCTTCGTTCATCACATGCGGAAGAATCCGGTCACGTTTTGGCAGTTCGAGGACATGGACAGGGTCTTTCTTCAGTATACCCTCCCTGAGCATGAACCTGAAGAAATTGCGCACGGTCACCTGGTACCGGACGACCGAGGAACCGGACAGCCCGTTGTTCCTGAGGCCGCTGAGGAACCCGAGAACAGCATCGGTCGTGATGTCCGCAGTGTCCGTTATGCCGCGCCCGGCCATAAAACCGGTAAAACGTTTCAGGTCAATACTGTAAGAAGAGACGGTATTCTTGGACAGCCCCTTTTCCGAGGCGATGTAAACGATGAAGTTGTCGACGGCAGCGTCGAGGTTCATGGTGCCTGCGTCGTACCGGAGTCCTTGTCGATCACCGCATGCAGTTCGGCGACCAGCGTCTCCCTGTCCTGCGCGTTCGTGATCTTTCCGCCGCCGATCTTTTCGACATAGAAGATGTCGGCGACCTGGTCTACCCGCGTTGTGATCTTCGCGACGACGATGTTCAGATCGAATCCGGAAATGGTGCGGGTTATATCGTACAGCAGCCGCTGCCTGTCCTGTGTGTAAATCTCGATGAGCGTGTAGATATCCGAAACCTCGTCATTGACGATGATTTCCGTCGGCTGGCGGTTGATGAACTTGTCTTTCAGGATGGAAGGCTTGAACCGTGCAGACAGCAGCGATTCGACCGTGGTCTTCCCGGACAGGCACTCTTTCAGATCGTTGACGAACCGCTGGAGCTTGTACTCCGGGTACGGGTGCAGCTTGTCCACGTCCTCCACCCTGAAGACATCGATGACGATACCGTCTTTCCTCACAGAGATGTTCGCGTCCATGATATTCGCGCCGGTGGACGACAGGACCCCGGCTATGGCGGAAAAGATCCCCGGCTGGTCGGTCGTGCAGACGCTGATCTTCGTATAGCCGTGCTGCTGGTGGACCGTCCCGGAAACGGCGAGGGAACGGTCGGTCTTGAACCGGTTGATCAGGTCGAAGTGCTCGAGGATTTCCTGCGTCGAGTAGGTCGTGAAGTACCGTGACTTGAACCCATCGAGAAATTCGTCGACGATGCTGTTGTCCGCCGAACCCTGGAGCTGCGCCTTGACCTTTTCCTTTGCCACCTGGTATTTCTCGGTCGTCAGACGCGCCATGTCCAGCCCCTGTTCGAGCGCTTCCTCGGACCTCTTGTAGAGTTCGTTGATCAGGGACCCCTTCCATTCGGTCCAGACGTTCGACGACACGGCGCGCAGGTCCCCGACCGTCAACAGGTAGAGCATCTTGAGGTTCTCCCGCCTCCTGACCAGTTTCGAAAATTCGTAGATCAGCTTCTCGTCGTTGGTGTCCCTCCGCTGGGCTGTGTCAGAAAGGATGAGGTGGTTCCTCACGAGGAACGACACCATCTCAGCGTCGGTCTCCGGAACACCGAGTCTGAGGGCGATATTGTAGGCGATTTCACTGCCTTTCCTCGCGTGGTCCTTGCCGTGCCCCTTGCCGATGTCGTGCAGAAATGCAGCGAGCAGAAGAACGGTTTTGTTCTTGACCTGGGTGTAGAGGGACTGAAGAAACTTGTCGTTGCCGTTCCCATCCCCATCCCGTATCTTTTCAATCTCCTCAACGGTTTTTATGGAGTGTACACCGACTGTATAGACGTGATACATGTCGTACTGAATCCGGTTGGATATTGCCGTGAACTCGCGGATGACGCTGCCGAGGACGCCGTAATCGTGCATGAGGAACAGGATCCGGCTCAGATTGCTCTTCCCGAACAGAGACAGGAATTCCGGGTACAGCAGGTCGATCTGTCCCTCTTCCCCGAGACGAAACGTCTCTTTCTTGAGGGCGTTCTTCAGGGCGATTGCCGGTTTGATGTCCTCGTCTGCGAGCAGTTCGAAGGTGTGGATCACTTCCCCGGGCCTGCGCCGGAAAAGATCAGCATACTCCGGTCTGAGCATGAGCTGCCGGTGGCTGATTTGGTACGAGTCGCCCCGGGGTTCCGCTGCCTCGGTGCTGCCGGGGAGGATACGGGTTTCCTTCAGGTACCGAATGTAATCGTCTGCAAGTTCCGCTATCCGGTGGGTGGTTTCATAGAAATTGCTTAAGAACTTTTCCACACCCAGGACGTCCTCTTCATTCTCATAGCCCAGGAACGTGGACAGGTGTTTCTGTACTTCGAGGGTCAGCCGGTCGTTTTTGCTGGCGCTCACGAAGTGCATCTCGTTCCGCATCCGCATCAGGATGTTGTAGTTGGCAATGAATTGGTCGTAGGTGTCGGCATCGAAGAACGCGGATTGTTTGAATTCGGTAATATCGGCAATGTCGGTAAAAAGTCTGGTCAGCCACAGCATGGTGTTCACGTCCCGCAGGCCGCCGGGGCCCTCCTTGATGTTCGGTTCGAGTGTATACACCGGCGTCGAATATTTTGTCCGGCGCCGGGAGAGTTCCTGCTCCCGCTCCTGGAAAAACCGTGGCGCCGACGTTCTGACCATCGTGCAGAACTGCGTATGGAGCGAATCAAAAAGGCTGAAATTACCGGCAATAAACCGCTGGTCCATCAGTGACGTGAGGAAGGTTGGGTCGTCCGCGGCATCTTCGATGCATTCGTCAACGGTCCGGGAGCTGTGGCCTATTTCCAGCTTGGTGTCCCAGAGGGGGTAGAGCATGCTGTTCTGGAAGCCTTCCGAAAGCGTGTCCTTGTACAGGAACAGGAGATCGATATCAGAGTAGGCGTTCAATTCACCCCTGCCGTACCCGCCGATGGCGACCAGGGTCGACGGGGTTTCCGGGCCGCTGCCCGACAGCGCGTACAGTCGTTCGAGGAGCAGATCGATGTAATCGCTGAAGATGACGGCAAAATCATAGCCGCCAAGGCCGGATTTGTGGAAATCGTTGAGGATGAGACGCAGGCTCCCTATATAATCCTTCACCACGACGTTCTTGTTGGCATTGGTGATGCTTTTCAGGAGCGGAGACAGCCCGGCATTCAACTTCCCGTTGATGGTGTCCGGCATATCAGTATGCGCCCTTTCTGGAGAGTATTGCCGGGATGGTCTTCAGGATGATGATGATGTCGAGAAGGAACGACCTGTTTTTGATGTAATAAAAATCGTACTCAAGGTTTTCCTGCAGGGGTATGTCCTTTCTGCCCAGGATCTGCCACAGGCCTGTAATTCCCGGTTTTACCGTGAGCCTCTTTTTCTGCCATTCTTCGTAGTTCTCGACGATGAACGGCATTTCCGGCCGCGGACCGACGATACTCATGTCACCCTTCAGTACGTTGATGAGGTTCGGCAGCTCATCGAGGCTGGTCTGGCGGAGAAACCTGCCGACCCTCGTGATACGGGTATCGGCCGGTTGTCCCGGCGAATATTCATATGGATTCGCCGTGGTTTTCATGGTCCTGAATTTGTAGATCCTGAAGGGCCGGCCGTTCAGGCCTACCCGTTCATGGACAAAGAATATGCCGCCCTTCGAGTCCAGTCTGATCAGGACCGGCACAATGAGCCAGAAGGGAAGCAGGAGCACGATACCAATACCTGCGAGGATGATGTCCAGCGCCCTTTTCAGGACGGCGTAGGAGGTGTTTTCTCGTTCTTCTTTCAGGTCAAAGACCGGGAAATCCTCGATGAACTCGATGTCTGCATTGTTGTGGGCTATGACCCCGAACAGGTCCGACGTTACCCTGAAGCTGACAGGTATGCCCTCGCACTTCATGATGAGTTCCATGATGCGGCTGTGCGGCAGGGAGGGGATTGCGATAAAAATTTCCTCTATCCCGGAGCGGTCCACGATATCCCGGATATCGTCGATCCTGCCGAGGATCGGCCTCTTTGAGATCGTCAGATCCTTTTTGCCCATATCGTCATCGAGGAACCCGACGACGTCATATCCCTTTTCCGGGTGGTCCGAGATGCTCTGCAGGGCACGGATGCCGGTCGTTCCTGCACCGACGATGACGCACCTCGTCAGGCCGAACCCGGATTTTCTGAGCCTGTCCGGGATACTGAAGAGGACGGCGCGGGAGATACCAGTGAGCAGAAATGTCAGTCCGATAAAGATCAAAAGAACGGACCGTGCAAAGTCATATTCCTTGAAAAGGAATGAAACCGACATGACGACCAGGGCCGCAAGGACGACGCCCCGGACGACAGCCTGCAGTTCTTCGAGGTTCTTTTTCAGCTTGCCCGGTTTATAGGTGCCGAAGACACTGTTCGTGGCGACCCAGAGGATGAGCATGGCAGGGTAGGATTCGAGATAGATGTTGAACGGGTTTATGGCGTAGCCGAACAGCGGTGTTGACAGCCATCGTATCGCATACGCCGCAAACCATGAAACCGATATGACAACAGCATCGTTGGAAAGTATAACGATGTGCCAGTTTTTCAAAAGCCAGTTTTTCATCTGTTCAGCGGGAACCGCCGTTTCCGTGTCAGGGCGGTTGTTCGTACGCACGCCGCATTGTTCTGCACAGAAGGAAACGTCAGAGTATGTCCCGTACCTGCTCCTTTTTATAAAATATAACTATAACGCATTCACGCGGTTTAAACAAGATTGAACGCATATTTTTTGTTGACAACAGGGCTTTTCTCATTGATATAGTGCAGTAGAACGAATCAGGAAAGGAATTGTACGTATCCCATGGCCCAGATAATAGACGGAAAAAACGTGGCACTCCAGGTGAAACTTGAAGTAAAAGAACAAGTTGCACGCCTGAAGGCACAACGCAGCGTGATACCGGGTCTTGCCGTGGTCCTCGTGGGAGACGATCCGGCGTCCGCCGTCTATGTGAGGAACAAGCAGAAGGCCTGCGACGATGTGGGCATCCATTCGCGGACGTTCAGCTTTTCGGCGGATGTGGAGCAGCGGGAACTTGAGATACTCATCCAGGAACTGAACAAGAACCCCCAGTACAACGGTATTCTGGTACAGATGCCGCTGCCGAAACCCCTCGATGCCCGTGCATTGCTGAACATGATAGATCCGGACAAGGACGTGGACGGGCTGCTACCGGTCAATATCGGCAGGCTTGCGATCGGCGAGGATGCACTGTACCCCTGCACCCCGCTGGGCATCATGGTGCTCCTGCAGCGGTATTCAATTCCCGTGTCCGGTGCGCATGCGGTGATCGTCGGCAGGAGCAATCTTGTCGGCAAACCTCTGTCCCTGATGATGCTTGCCGCAAACGCCACGGTTACGGTATGTCATACACGCACCAGGGACCTTCCGGACATCGTGCATCAGGCCGATATACTGGTCGCTGCTGCAGGACGGCGCGGCATCATCAAAGGTGAATGGATCAAGCAGGGAGCAGCGGTCATCGATGTGGGAACCAACAGGGCCGAGAACGGCAAACTCACCGGTGATGTTGAGTTCGAACAGGCGGAGAAAAGGGCATCATTCATAACGCCGGTGCCGGGCGGGGTCGGGCCTATGACCATCGCCATGCTCATGAAGAACACCCTCGCTGCCACCGAAAGGCAAATCCGCTCATGATTGTCACGGATATAAAGCCCGTGCAGGAAGTCCTTGATGCGCTCGGCGGTTACCGGAAGGTCTTCGTGGTCGGCTGCGGCTCGTGTGCAACGGCCAGCAGGACCGGCGGAGAAGAGGAATGCACTGCATGGTTGCAGGAGCTTGAACGCAGCGGAAAAGAGCCGGCGGGCTTCTTCGTGCCCGAGGAAACCTGCCACGTGTTCCTGCTCAAGAGTATGATCCGGCAGTCGGAAGCCGCCGCATCGGCGGACGCATTCCTTGTGCTCGCGTGCGGTGCAGGCATACAGGCCGTATCTGCTGCGACGGACAAGCCGGTCGTTGCGGGATTGAACAGCATGTTCCTTGGAACGACCTACCGGGCAGGGGAATTTCTGAAGTATTGTTCCCTGTGCGGCAGCTGCGTGCTGTCCTCGACGGCAGGCATTTGCCCGGTCACACGCTGTCCCAAGGGACTGCTCAATGGTCCCTGCGGAGGCATGGTGAACGGTATGTGCGAGGTCGACAACACCGTGGCGTGTGTGTGGGTTGACATCTATGAGCGGTTGAAGTCGCGGGACCAGCAGAAGTCCATGACGCGGATCAACAAGCCGAAGTCGGCGGGAAACGCCCGGCACCGGAAAGTCGAGCCGCAGAGGATCGCCCGAAAGGCACACCCATGAAAACGCTCAGCGAAGCCATCAGGCACAGGGAATTCGTCGTCACTGCGGAGCTGTCGCCGAGAAAGGGCACCATCGTTGCCAATTTCATAAAAACCGTGCATGCGCTGAAGGATAAGGTGCACGCCATCAATATCACGGACAACCAGCGGGCTGTCATGCGGATGAGTTCCCTGGTGGCATCCTACCTTGTCCTCAGGGAGGGCGTGGATCCAGTCTATCAGATTACTTGCAGGGACCGCAACAGGCTGGCGCTCCAGTCGGACCTGCTCGGCGCTTCGGTGCTCGGAATCAGGAACGTGCTTGCTCTGACCGGGGATCATCCCTCGGCAGGCGATGCTCCCGAGGCAAAGCCGGTCTTCGATCTCGATGCGACAACCTTGCTGCAGACCATAGGAAAATTGAACACCGGTGTCGATCTGAACGATCATCCGCTGAAGGGTGCAACCAGCTTCTTTGCAGGTGCTGCACTGACGCCCCAGACCTCACCGCTCGAGCCTGCCCTGCTTGCTCTGGAGCGGAAGATACATGCAGGTGCGCAGTTTTTCCAGACGCAGCCGGTGTTCGATGCCGGTGCCTTTGCATCGTTTATGGAAAAAATAGCAGCGTTCCGGGTCCCGGTCATGGCGGGAATACTCCTGCTGCACTCCGCAGAACAGGCGATCAACCTGAACGCCCATGTGCCGGGTATCAAAATACCCGATGTCCTGATCAAACGGCTCGCAGCATCCCCTGACCCGCATGCGGAAGGCATCGACATAGCGGCCGGTCTCATCGGGGAACTCAAACAGTCTGCACAGGGTGTCCACATCATGACCGTAGGCCAGGAAAAGGATATCCACAGTATTCTCGAAAGGATATGATATGAAACGGACCGTTCTCTACGACGTTCACAAAAGACTCAATGCAAAATTCATGGAATTCGGCGGTTATGAAATGCCGCTTCAGTATACCGGCATTATCGAAGAACACCTTGCGGTGCGAAGCGCTGCCGGCATCTTCGACGTGAGCCATATGGGAGAGATCTTTATCAGCGGCAGGGACGCGATCGCCTTCTGCGAGCGGTTGACGCCCAATCATGTTTCGAGGCTTTCCCCGGGCCAGGCGCAGTACAGCTTTCTGCTCAACGAGCGCGGCGGCGTGGTGGACGACCTGATCGTTTACAGGATGGACAGGGACTCCTTTATGCTCTGCGTGAACGCGTCGAATACAGATAAGGATTACCGCTGGATACTGTCGCAGAAAGAGGGGAACGTCGTCATCGACGACCGTTCCGAACAGTTCGGCCTGATATCGGTCCAGGGACCCTCGTCCATGCAGATCCTGTCGCCGATCTTCAGCAGCGCACCGGATGTCCGGCGCTTTACGTTCGGCGCCGTTGATTTCAAAGGCAGGAAGCTGTACCTGTCCAGGACCGGATACACGGGCGAGGACGGGTATGAGTGCTTTGTTGACAGCAGGGACACGGTTGATCTGTGGAATACGATCATGGAGAGCGGGAGCAGATACGGTTTAAAACCTGTGGGACTCGGCGCACGGGACACGCTGCGGACGGAGATGGGGTATCCGCTGTACGGTATGGAACTTGACGATACGGCAACGCCGCTGTCTGCGAACCTCGGCTGGGTCATCAAGCTCGACAAGGGCGATTTTATCGGCAGGGATGCACTGAAGGCTGCAGCGGGCCGGGGCCTCGACAAGAAGCTTGCCGGGATCGTGATGCAGGGGAGGTCAATCCCGAGGCACAAGAACCCGGTTGTATGGAAGGACCGGGTCGTCGGCGAGGTAACGACAGGCACATACTCGCCATCGCTGTCCCGGGGGGTTGCCATGGCGTACCTTGACAGCGATGTCGAGGCAAGCGAGGTCGGCGTTGACATCCGGAGCATCCTTCATACAGGCACAGTGGTTCAACTGCCGTTCATAAAAAAATAGTGGAGGTTTATATGCAGGTACCTAAGGAATTGAAGTACACGAAGGATCACGAATGGGCGCGCATAGAAGGCGAGGTCGTGACCGTGGGTATTACCGACTACGCGCAGGATAAACTCGGAGACGTCGTTTTTGTCGAGATCGAGAACGGCGGTACGCACCTCAAACAGGGAGACAAGTTCGGAACCGTTGAATCCGTAAAATCCGTTTCCGACCTTTTTACACCGTTGAGCGGAACGGTAACCGCCGTGAACAACGGGATTGTCGAACATCCGGAGCTGGTCAACAAGGACCCCTATGGCAAGGCGTGGATGATCAAGCTTTCAGCCGGATCCGTTCAAAACGAAATGGGAAGCCTCATGGACGCGGATGCCTATGAGAAGTACTGTCGTGAAGCTGGATAGCGATTTGAAAGGCCGGCGCGGCAGGCACGGAAGAAGACCATGAAGACACCCTTTGTATCCATAACCGAATATGAACACAAGGAGATGCTCGATGCGATCGGCGTCAGCAGTGTCGAAGAGCTGTTCTCAGGAATACCGCAGTCCATCAGAAGAGACGCCGAACGGGCACTGAAACGATCCACGCCGTTCTCATCGCCCCGTCCGGAGCAGGAGGTCATTGAAGAAATCAGGGCGTTTGCACGGAAGAACAGCACGACGGTCCGGAAGGCAAGCTTTGCCGGAGGCGGCGCATATGCACACTTCATCCCTTCGGCGCTCCAGTACGTCCTGAGCCGGTCCGAGTTCGTGACGAGCTATACCCCGTATCAGGCCGAGATTGCCCAGGGCACACTGCAGTCCATTTTTGAGTTCCAGAGTTACAGCGCGATGCTCACCGGCATGGACGTGGCGAATGCGTCCATGTACGACGGAGCGACTGCGTGTGCAGAGGCTGTACTGATGGCAATGCGGATAACCGGCAGGAAGCGGATACTGGTTGCACAGTCCCTGCACCCGCATTACCGTGAGGTCATCAAAACCTATACGCAGGGCATGGATGCGGATGTACATGACGTACCCTTTGAGAAGGGGCTGGGTGTGACGTCCGCATCTGCCTTACAGTCGATGATCGATGATAACACCGCATGTTTTGTTGCCGGGTATCCGAATTTCTTCGGGGCAATCGAGCCGATCGACAGCCTGTTCAGGATCGCTGCAGACAAAAAGGCGCTTGCCGTCGCGGTCATTGCCGAGGCGATGTCCACCGGTTTTCTGATGCCTCCGGGCAGGCTGGGGGCGGACATCACTGCCATGGAGTGCCAGTCCTTCGGTGTGCCGCTTTCCTTCGGAGGCCCGTATATCGGTGTCCTTGCATCGAAGAAGGCTTTTGTCAGACAACTTCCCGGAAGGCTGGTAGGGCAGACCGTCGACGCAGAAGGCACCAGGGCATTCACGCTTACCCTGTCGACCAGGGAACAGCACATCCGCAGGGAAAAGGCGACGTCGAACATCTGCAGCAATGAGGGACTGCTCGCAATCGCGGTCGCCCTGTACCTGGGGCTGACCGGGAAAAGCGGACTGATGCAGACGGCGCGGCTGAACCATGACAACGCCGTGTACCTGAACAACAGCCTGTCCCGTGTGGAAGGTGCAGACATCGTGTTCGGAAGTCCATTCTTCAATGAATTTGTTGTCAGGGTCGGAAATCTTCACCATGTTTATGATACCCTGGCAGACGACGGGTACATACCCGGCATCATGATCGAGCAGTACTATCCGGATCTGAAGGATTGTCTGCTGGTCGCTGCAACGGAAATGCAGACGCAGCGGCAGATGGACAAATTTGTAAGCAAGTTCAAGAGCCGTGCGGCAGAACAAGGGCGGTAGTACCCCGGGTGACTGTCCTGGTTCCTGACCATGTCCGGAGACGGGCAGCGGGGAATAACAGAAAAGAGGTTTCAAAATGAAAAAAAGTGTAATCCTCAGCGCAGCGAGAACACCGGTGGGGAGTTTTCTGGGGACATTGTCCGGAATTCCTGCGGTCAGGCTCGGGAGTACGGCTCTCCGGGAAGCTGTCCGGAGAGCAGGGGTTGACAGTTCAGCCATCGACGAGGTGATTATGGGCAACGTGCTCACCGGCGGCGAGGGCCAGGCGCCGGCGCGCCAGGCAATGCGCTTTGCGGGCATACCGGACCATGTTGGTGCGTTGACCATCAACAAGGTGTGCGGCTCGGGTATAAAGTCGGTGATGATCGCAGACCAGATGATACGCGCAGGAGATGCACGGATGATCGCCGCAGGCGGCATGGAAAATATGAGCAGTGCCCCGTACTTTCTCGAAAAGGCGCGGGCGGGCTACAGGATGGGCAACGGCAGCCTCATCGATTCCATGATCTGGGACGGACTGTGGGACCCGTACAACAACTATCACATGGGAAATGCGGCAGAGCTGTGCGCCCGGGAATTCAAGTATACCCGGGAAGCGCAGGACGCATTTGCCGTGGAAAGTTACCGGCGATCACAGAAAGCAGTCAGTGATGGTCTTTTCAGGACGGAGATCGCCGGCGTGGAGGTCCAGGGCAAGAAGGGCGCTTCGGTCATCGATCAGGACGAAGAGCCCGGAAAAGTGGATTTTGCGAAGGTGCCTCTCCTGAAGCCGGCCTTTTCCAAAGACGGTACCATAACCGCTGCCAATGCATCGACGATCAGCGACGGCGCTGCTGCGGTCGTTGTCACCGCCGAGGAGTATGCGCGGGAGCTCGGGGCTAAGCCGGTTGCGAGGATCGTCGCTGCTGCACAGGCGGCGAAGGCACCGGAGTGGTTTACCACGGCACCCGTGGATGCGATCAGGAAGGCAGTCACAAAGGCCGGCATGACGACAAAGGACATCGATCTCTACGAGATCAACGAGGCATTCTCTGTCGTTACCATGGTCGCCATGGATCAGCTTGGACTCGACCACGCAACGGTCAATGTGCGTGGCGGGGCAGTGTCCATCGGGCATCCGATCGGTGCCTCGGGTACACGGCTGCTCGTGACGCTCCTGCATGCTCTGAAAGATATGGACAAATCGACCGGGCTGGTCACGCTCTGTATCGGGGGAGGCGAAGCCGTTGCCCTGATAGTTGAACGAATGTGATTGATTATACCGCGATATTAAGGGAAAAACTCAAATATCTGAAACCGAGAGAGCTGTATTCGGATCGGATGAAGAAAGCCGCTGTGCTCGCCCTTTTTTTTAACGCCCCCGGCGATACAGAGCTCGTTCTGACCAGAAAAGCACAGGGTATCGGCTATCATTCGGATCAGATTTCATTTCCCGGCGGAACCGTCGAAGAAAAAGAGACCACGGTCCAGGCAGCCTTGCGGGAAACGAAAGAGGAAATCGGTATCGAGAAGCGGCTGATCGAAATTATCGGCAGGTTCCACGACGATTCCGTGCCCATCAGCAAGTATATCGTTACCCCTTACGCAGCGCTGTTGAAGGCAAAACCGGTTTTCAAGCTGCAGGCATCCGAGGTCAAAGAGGTGTTTACCGTGCCGTTCGACTTTTTTATGGATGAATCGAACTATATGCCCCAGCAGGTAACGATCAGGGACAATGCCTTGATGGTCGACGGTTACAATTATCATGACCGTATTATCTGGGGTCTGACCTGCCGTTTTATCAGGACACTCGTGGACATCATCAAGGACGCGTCCCTGTAGCAGGGGACTTGCAGAACACCGGGTTTTTGTAGGGGCATATTGCAATATGCCCCTACCGTCGTGCATCCGGGGTTCAATTGCCTCACCGGATTTTCGAAAAATATCTTTTTTCAGCCAAAGAC
>JAJYLM010000016.1 GCA_021787655.1 bacterium | reverse complement strand
CCGTAATCCAGGGTCATGCGGAGCTCGGGATCCTCAGAGACAGCGGGGACCCGTCGATCCGGCATGATCTCGAGGAGGTCCTCGATGCCTCGGTCAAAGGCACGAGCCTGACGCACCAGCTCCTCCTGTTCGGCCGCAAGAGCCCTCTGGAACTTGTTCCGGTGAACATCAATACCGCAATGACCAGCCTGAGCAGGATGCTGAAGCGGCTCATCGGTTCGGACATCAGGATCGTCTTCGAACCGTCAGAAGATGTATGGATGATCATGGCGGATATCGGGAACATCCAGCAGGTGATCATGAATCTCATCATCAATGCCAACGATGCAATCGGTAAAGCCGGCGTCATAACGGTCAGGACGGAAAACTGTGTCATCGATGAAAACGCGGGCGCACAGATGCAGGAGTCACATCCGGGCAAGTACGTCTGCCTGACTGTTTCTGACACCGGGGCAGGGATCGATGCGTCAATCATGGACCGGATCTTCGAGCCGTTTTTTACGACGAAGAGCAGGGAAAAGGGCACGGGACTCGGTCTGTCCGTCGTCTATGGTATAGCAAAGCAGCATAACGGCTGGGTGTCCGTGCAGAGCACAAAGGGCACAGGGACGACGTTCAGGGTGTATTTCCCTGCCGTTCCGGACATACCGGCAGACGCGGTCAGGGCGCCGGTCGCCTGGCAGACGCTGAACGGCAAAGGCGAGCGTATCCTCTTGGTCGAAGATGAACAGTCCATGCTGAATTTCGTCAAGGTGGCACTCGGCGAAAACGGGTATACCGTGTTTCCTGCATCATCGGTGCAGGAAGCTGTCAGAATATTCCAGCGGGAGAGCGGAAACATTGATCTCTTGTTCAGCGACGTCGTCCTTCCCGACGGCAATGGCGTGAAGCTGCTCGAGGACCTCCTGACGTCGAAACCCGGGCTGCGGTTTTTGCTGACCAGCGGCTTTGCCGATGAAAAATCCCGGTGGCGTACCATCGAAAACAAGGGGTATCCCTTTCTACAAAAACCATATACCCTGTACGACCTGTTCAGGATGATCCGGGAGCTCCTTGCGTCCCGGGAGTACTCGGCGTAACACTTCAGATCGTGGCGCCATTCGGTATGGATTCTGCAGAGGATATAATCAGGGAAACCATTCTGCGCAGCGGGCCTGTACCGTTCGAGCAGTTCATGGACATGGCACTGTACTATCCCGGATGCGGGTATTACACGTCCGGCAGACAGCGGATCGGGACCGGCGGCGATTATTATACAGCGCCCTCTGCGTCCTCGATCATGAGCATGCTGATCGCACGACAGCTGGCCCAGTTTTTCGAACTGCTCGGAAGCCCCACGCCGTTTCAGGTCGTTGAAATCGGAGCAGGCAGCGGCACCATGGCAGACGATATTGTCGAGGCATTGTCCCGATGGCACCCGCGTTGCTACGATGCACTTCAGTACGCTGCTGTCGAAAAGCACCCGCTTCCGGATATCGGGCACACGGAGAAGATCACTGCATACGGGTCACTCGGCGGGCTGGGCCCTGTTACCGGATGTATCATAGCGAACGAGCTGTTCGATGCACTGCCCGTGCATGTCGTTGTCATGAAAGACAGGCTGTACGAGGTTTATGTGGATGTCGCGAACGGGCGCTTCGAAGAAGTACTCATGCCAGCATCAGCTCCGGTTGCCGATCATGTTACCGGTCTTGGCGCCGATCTGGGCATTGTGCCGGCCGAAGGCATGAGGACCGAGGTCAACCTGAAGGCGAAGGACATGCTCAGGGACATGGCTGCTGTGCTGTCACGGGGGTACCTGCTGACGATCGACTACGGCTATACGGCCGCCGAATATTATGCATCGCACAGGAGCGCGGGGACACTGGTATGCTTTCATAACCACCGCATGGACAGTAATCCCTACGAACTCCCGGGTCAAAAGGACATCACCAGCCACGTCGATTTTACGAGCCTTGCACGCTGGGGCAGGCAGTTCTCCCTCAGGACCACCGGGTTTGTGCGGCAGAGGGATTTCCTCCTGTCCCTTGGGTATGACAGCATACTCGAACAGATAAAGCAGATCGTCAGCGATCCGACCGATTACTTCCGCATGACCTCGGCCTCGAAGTTCCTCATACTTCCGGAAGCCATGGGCGACCTCTTCAAGGTCATGCTCCAGGAGAAGGGTGATCTGAACCTGCCGGTCCCCGCGGGATTTACCTCCGGGAACAGCGTCCTCTGACAGCAGTACCGTCGGTGCAAAGTCATTGACATCCGGCTCGATCATGCTACAACTTGACCCAAGTATTCGATCATTTCTAAAAACAGGGGGGATATTCTTATGCCTTCAGCAATAACGGAACATGATGCCCGGTACGCGTACAATGTCGTGGAAAAGATCTGCACCGAAGTAGGACCGGGCCTTCCCGGAAGCCCCCAGGAACATGCACGGGCAAAGATAATCCAGCAGGAGATGGAATCGAGCCTGAGTACCGGTAATGTGACGACAGAGGCATTCACCATGGCGCCCAAGGCGCTGCTCGAGTGGCTTCCCGTCGGCGCAATCCTGATCCTGATATCGGCACTGCTCAATATCTCGATCCACAGGTTTGGCGGCTTTTTTCCGTGGATAAGCACGAGTGTTGCACTGGTTTTATCTGTGCTCACGAACCTGGCGGGGGTGCTGGAGTTTGTTTTTTATTACGAATTCGTCGAGCCGGTGTTTTCGAAAAAAGAGTCCGTCAATGTCATCGGCTCGCTGAGGAAGCCGGGGACTGATAAGATCAAACGACTGCTGATCCTCGGCGGTCACCACGACAGTGCCATGGAGATGACCTGGCTCAGGTTTCTCGGGTATGGATACTACATTGTCGTGTTTACCCTGTTTACAGGATTTGCGACCATGATGGTATTCAGCATCATGCAGTTTGCCGGACTCGTCACTGCACACGCAGGTCTTGTCCGCATCGGGACCATCGGACTCATCCCCCTTGCATACCCGGTGATCCCATCGATTGTATTTGCACTTTTTTTCAACCGGGGGAAACAGGGCGGGGGTGTCGTGCCGGGTGCAACGGATAACCTTTCAGCGAGTGCCCTGGCAGTTTCTCTGTGCAGGTTTCTGAAGGACAACCCGTCCTACATTCCGGACGATACGGAGATCAGGTTCATCTCCTTCGGAAGCGAGGAGGCAGGACTGCGCGGTTCCCGGAAGTATGTGGAGCGTCATCTCGACGAATTGAAGCGGCTCGATGCCCGCCTGCTCAATTTCGAAACCGTGGCGTATCCGGAAATAACCATCCTGACCTCGGATGTGAACGGCACTGTCAAGCATTCGTCCGATATGATCAAGGGCGTTGCTGCTGCAGCACAGCGCGCGGGCGTGCCGCATACGGTAAAACCGTTCCCCTTCGGGGGCGGCGGGACCGACGCCGGGCCGTTCAGCCAGGCAGGACTGAAGGCATTGACGATCCTTCCCTTCAAGGTCCCCCAGCAGATGGTCGCCTTCTACCACCAGCGGTGGGACACGCCTGATAAGCTGAGCATCGAACCGCTCCTCAACGTGCTGAAGCTCGCGCTCGAGTGGGTACGCTCCGGCGGGGAGTGAAGAGTAACGGGCATTCAGGTAACAGGGGAGCATTGTCTGGAGGAATTGAGAGGGTATTTCTATTGAAGTTTTTTCTCTTCCCTTCTTGTTGCCAGATGCAGAAAGTGTTGTATCGGTTTCCGTGCATCCATGTAGCTTTTTATGGCGTCCCATTTAAAATCAAGATACCTGTGCGCCAATCTGTTTCTTTGCCGTGCAAGTCTTGCCAGTTGAGAGGCTTCACCGCCGGATAATCCGGTAATCAGGCTTGCC
Organism: bacterium; assembly: GCA_021787655.1. GTDB lineage: Bacteria > JAMCPX01 > JAMCPX01 > JAMCPX01 > JAMCPX01 > JAJYLM01. Next base: position 16,856 of record JAJYLM010000016.1, on the reverse strand, counting down.
TGCTCCATAACGGTTGCGTAGTCTTCTACCTGCTTTTCCTCTTCCACAACGATGACTCCTGAAATCTCGATAAGCGCCGTGAGAATATTTTCAACGGTCCTCTCGAGGGCCTTCAGCTTTAAGGGATCCAGTGTACGGTAATCCTGCCACGTCATGCCCGAAAAATACCTATCGAAATCGTCCATTTCTTTTAAAATGAAGTTTAATGACGAAAGTACTCTGCCTTTTGAATACGAGAAATTTGTGGTCATGAGGCCATTTTGCCCAGCAGGGTATTCGCCAAATCAATCTGCCATTTCATGCCGAAGGTGCTGAAGTCTTCCATCTCGTGGATGGCTCTCAGAAAATAGTTGATGTAACAGTTTCCATCGCTGATAAACAATGGCTTACCATGGACGATTGCATTGTAGTAAAGCATAGGCTTGCTGAAACCGTCATCAATGGAAATAATTTCGACATCTTTACTTGATAGTTTGCTGAGTGCGGCAGATATATCGGTAATCGCCTCAAACACCTTTTTTGTATCCTTTGACATTATATCATCAAACACAAGGGCAATATCTATGTCCGATTGCTCGCTTTGACTCTGGTGTGCATAAGAGCCGTAAATAAAAGCCAGCTCAATACCATAGGCCCGCGCATTTGTGTTAAAGTACGTTTTCAGTGTATCAATAATATCCATCAGCGTGTCTTGTTGTAACTATATACGGAGGGGCGGTAAAAGTCAAAGCAGTCATAGCTCCGCGGCGGCATCGTCCTGCTTCATGTGTAAAACTGTACGGGACAATAAAAAAAACAGCCGGGAAGCTCTCATGAACGTGCTCTGGAGAATTGGTCGGAGATTTCACCGATAAGGCTTGTCGAAGTCAATATTCCCGTGCTTCCAAACGAAAAGACAACTATCGATGAATTCGCCTGAAAATCACCCTGAGCCCCCTTTTCACAAGGGGAACCCAGGGGAAGAACAGTACTTACTTAATTCTTTTCCATCTTGTGCATCTGCTTCATGAGTTCGATCTTATCGAGCTGAAGCTCGTAGTATCCGTGCCAGAGCTCGTAGTCGGGCCCTTCCATGAACGCGCCGAACCTCGCCCGTCTGCCCTCGTGGTGCCAGTACTGGAAGAACTTGAACTGGATCGGTGTCGAGAAGGGTTTGGACGGCCAGAGACCCTGTGCTGCAAGTTTTTGCTTTACATCGAACACAGGCTTGTAGTAACGGTCCTCGTAGACCTTGAGGGTCGCGTCCGCCTGTTTGAAGTAGTTGCCGGTCCACGTTGTCGAGTGGCAGTGATAGCAGACCTCCTGCATGTTCTCCTGTTTCGCCTGCCAGTCAGGGTAGTGGTAGGTCAGCGGTGCCTGCAGTGCCCACGACAGGTTGGCACTGAGGTTGTGCGTTGTCTTCATATCAGGCAGCCCTGCGTCCATGTGACAGGTGACGCAGACCGGGGCATCGCCTGTTTTCAGGATGTTCCAGGTGCCCGGAGCAGCGTTCCAGTCCCAATGTGCACCGCGCGTTGCGTAGATATTGCCGTGCTTTGATTCCATGTAGATTTCATACTGCGGGTGGTCGGGTCCGATGTGACAGTTTGCACAGACCTCGGGTTTCCGCGCCTCGGCGAGCGAAAACCTGTGCCGCGTATGGCAGGTCGTACAGCTCCCGAAGCTGCCGTCAGGATTTATCCTGCCGATGCCCTGGTTGGGCCAGGTGTCCGGCGTGGGCTGTCCGTCCTTGCCGATTTTGACCACGGTTCCGTGGCACGCCTGGCAGCCCCGTGTCGTAATCGTCGGGCCAAGCGTCGAGAACAGGGTGTTCTCCCGGGTGAGTGCAAGTCCGGGGACGCCTGCGATGAACTCCCGAGCGACCGCGTGCCTGCTTTCTTCGAACTGCTTCGTTTCTGCAGGATGGCAGGCAGAGCAGTCTTTCGGGGATACCACGACATGGATCAAATAGCCGTTGTGTTCGAATGCGCCCGGTGCAGATATGCTGCTGCTCTTGTGGCACTCAAAACACCCGACATTGTCCTTCGCGTGCATGCTTTGCTGCCAGTCAGAGACAATGCCCGGGGTTACCGACGTATGACACTGGATACAGGCTTCCGATTCGCTGCTGAGCGCCTTAAACGTCCGCTCTTTTGCGAGGGGGCCTATGCTGAGCGCTACAGGATCAACCGTGATTTTCGGGGCTTCCTGCACGGCAGCTGGTCTTGGCGCGGGCTTTGAGTGGTACGATTTTTCGTGCTTGATCATGTCTTTGATTGCCTGGTTTATGATCTGGTCCGCATGTGCCGGCGGTACGAGCATAAGAAAGAATACCGCAGCTATCGTTATTCTTTTCATAGTAACAATGCTCCTTTCCTCATATATTGTATTATGAATACAATAATTCTACTGTTTCGGCCCGCGGCTGTCAATTGAATTGCTTGTCGAACCGTTTTTTTTATTGCATACTGTATGATATGTTTCATAAAATAACCTTGATTCTGGGAGTAGCCGGAGCCATTGTACTGACGTCCGGCATTCATCAGGCTTTTGCTGCTTCCCTGTCCGGCATGATTTCCGATGCTACGTCCAATGCCCCGCTTGCCGGTGCGGAGGTGTCCGTCAAGGCCGGCGTATCGGTCGTCAAGAAGACTGTTTCCGGGAAGGACGGGACGTTTGCGGTCGATGGTATAACGGCCGGGACATACACGTTTGCTGCGTCGCATACCGGTTATGAACCTGTTGAGAAACAAGTGGCCCTGAAGCCCGGCGAACACCTGCAGCTCAACGCACAACTTGTTTCTGTCTCGGTCATCCAGGGCAAGGAGTTTGTCGTTACATCAAGCAGGATCCATCAGAAGCACATGAACAGGGTCGATCTCAGCAAGCCGTCGACAGAGTACGTGGTCGGCGGCCAGGAGGCAAAGAGGCTTGCAGCAGGGCTCGAGAACCCGGTGCTGGCCATTGTCACGCTGCCCGGCGTTTCCGATGCAGGCGAGCTGTCGTCGGACATGTACGTGCTCGGCGGGGACGCCGGTGAGAACACCTACTACCTCGACGGCATCCCGCTGTTCGATCCGACGCACCTCGGTGGCTCGACGAGTGTTTACAACGACAACATGGTCGATGTGATGAATTTCTACCCGGGCGGCTATCCCTCGTCGTACGGCAATGCCTTGCGGGGCATCCTCGATGTCCATTACCGTGACGGTAACAAGGAAAAATACACCGGCAAGATCGGTCTGAGTCTTATCGACGGGTCATTGCTGCTGGAGGGGCCCATCGCAAAAGGCAAGGCCTCCTTTATCGTCACTGCCCGGAGGACCTACTATGACTGGCTGCTCAAGGCGCTTAATCTTGCGAACAATGCGGTCATCCCCAGCTTCTATGATGTCCAGGCAAAGGTGTCCTATGTCCCGAGCGACAAGCTGAAGATCTATGCCGACTATCTCCTCGCCGGTGACAATGTGTCGGGCTACCTGAAACAGTCTGACCAGTATAACCAGCCGGGCTACGGAAATGTCTACTACCTCCACCTGCAGAACATCCTCGGTCTCGGACTCGAATACACGCCGGACAAATTCATGAAGTATCATCAGGTTATTTACGGCGTAACGGACAAGAATGACGGTGCTTTGATCGGCTCGAGCTCGAACATCGTATCAACACTCATCGAGCAGGCAGGGACCAGGGGAACACTGGATATTTATCCTGCGCCGTGGGACAATCTGTTCATGGGATACGAGGTGGAATATGCACCGATCGCAGCATCGGCGTCCCTGATGAGCGAACTGATTGTCGGGTCCGCTCAGAACCAGACCACGAATTACAGTTCGAGAAACCAGGGCCAGGCGAACCTCGGATTCCACGAAACCTTCAGGCTCTACAGCGGGTTCATCGGCAACCGTTTTACGATCGCGAAGAGGTTTTTCCTGACTCCGTCGCTGCGCTACGATTACTTTCAGCTGAACGGCCAGGCAACCTACAGCCCGAGGATGGAAGTGGGCTACATGATCGACAAGCAGCAAACGATCAAGTTCGTGACCGGTCAGTACCACCAGATGCCGCTCGCGCAGATAGCAACGACGACCAACCAGTCGCTGCTCCCGGAGCGGTCCACGCACTTTATCCTCACGTACGAGATCAACACCGACAACTATTACGCGCGCGCCGACGCCTTTTACATACTTGACGACAGTCTTGTCTATACGTACATCAACCCCGCTGACATTACCTTTCCGACCCCGTGCCAGCCTGTCGTGACGATAAGCTCCGCAAACTCGGGCCGGCGGATGACGTACGGGGGTGACTTCATGATCCAGCGCTACGTGACCGGCAAGTGGGACGGCTGGATAAGCTATACCTACCTGTTTACCAAGCAGCAGGACCAGTCCGGAGGGCCCTGGTACTTTCCGCAGCAGGACCAGAGGAATACCCTGAACGTCGTTGCCGATTACCGGCCGTTCGTGAACTGGGAGCTGTCATTCCAGTTGAGTATGCATTCCGGCAATCCCTACACGCCGGTGACCGGCACCACAGTCATACCCAACCCGCTGGCAGCGTGCCCCAACGAGCCTGCGACCATAACCTTCCCGCTCCAGGGGTATCCTGATTCAGCACGGTTCCCGTTCTATAACCGCCTCGATTTCAGGGTCCAGCGCAGCTTTGTCTACAGCGCCTCGACACTCAAGGTGTACCTCGACGTCATCAATATTCTGGATTACCCGAACGTTGCCGGTTACTTTTACAATGCGAATTACACGCAGCGCAAGACGATCAATTCGCTCCCTATCATTCCGTATATCGGCGCAGAGTATGATTTCTGATGATACAAGCATCGAGGCCCCTGGGCAGCATTGACAAAAGGTTCACGTATTTCCTTGCAGGTTCGCTCGGTGCGCATCTCCTCCTCCTGCTGGGGGTGTTCTTTTTCCAGATATTCGTGCCCCGGGTTTCACTGTCGACGATTACCATCAACCTCGGTTCATCCGGCGGAAACGGTCTCCCGGTGCAGCGTGCACCCGTCAGGGTACCTCACCCGGTCCAACGGCACACGGCGAAGATGACGCTTCCGGACAAACAGACTGCCGCACAGCACGCTGCCGAGCAGGTCACGGAACAAACGACCGGCACCACAGCAACGGGCACCGCAGGACAGCCGGGAGGAACGGGCGGTCAGGGTCAAGGGACCGGTTCAGGCGAAGGGGTCGTTTCGTCCAGCCAGCTCGACAACCAGCCCACGCTGGTGAAGTTCAGCGATCCGGTCTATCCTGTCGAGGCGAGGAAGCAGGGCAAAGAGGGCGTTGTGGTGCTCAAGGCGCTCATCGGTCCTGACGGCAGGGTGCGCCAGGTGAAGATCTTGAAATCCATCCCCCTTTTCGATGCATCCGCAGCCGCTGCAGTCGAACGGTGGAGATTTTCGGCGATCACGTCGCACGGACAGCCTGTGTACGTGTGGATGATCATTCCGATACGCTTCCAGCTCAAATGACCGGTTGTTCCGTTCACCGGTATGCAGGCGTCCTGTGCTTGCCAGATCCCCCGTATTTTTGGTAGGATCCGGGTGCAGAGGGGTAAGGAGCAGTCTCATGAAACAGGGCAGAGGCAGGCATTTCATCGACAGATTGAGCGAGGTTTTCCTCGTCAAGGACCTTGTCGATCTGAAAGGTATCAGACATTTTTCCATCAAATGGACGCGGATTTTCGCCATAACGACCCGGGAGTTTTTCAGGAATAAGATCAGCCTCAGGGCTGCTTCATTGACGTATGTCACCCTGGTATCCATCGTTCCGGTTTTTGCATTTGCGTTTTCCATCGGCAAGGGGCTCGGCTTCAGCGATAAGCTGAAGAACTTTTTGATCAGCAAGGTCGCTGCAAGTACGTCGCTGAAGAGCGGCAATGAGGCCGGGGGTGTTTCCTTCGCACTGGAAAAGGTCTTCAATTATATCGAGAAGACGAATTTCGAGACGCTCGGTGTCATCGGCGTCGTCATGCTGGTGTACCTCGTCATACAGCTGCTCGGGAACATCGAAACAGCATTCAACGATATCTGGGGTGTTACCGTGCAGCGGACCATCAGGAGGAAGTTTACGGACTACATCAGCGTCGTCGTTATTTTTCCGTTTTTCGTCCTGGTCGCAGCGACCGGTACCGCAGCGCTGGCGAGCCATTCCTTCACGGACCTCCTTTATGCAAAGGGGAACATCGGGCTGCTGATCAAGGTCATCATCAGCTACTCTTCCTATATCTTTCTGTGGCTTGCATTCTTTGCCTTATACATGTTCATGCCGAATACCAGGGTGAAGGCGCCATCCGCCCTCATTGGTGGGGTCATCGGCGGGACCTCATGGGAGATCATCCAGTGGGTCTATTTCCATTTCCAGATCGGTATCGCAAACTACAACGTGATCTATTCGACCATGGCTTCGCTGCCCATTTTTCTCGTGTGGCTGTATATGTCGTGGGAGATATTGCTGTTCGGGGCAGAACTCTCCTTTGCCCATCAGATGGTGGGGACGTACCGCTTCTTTGACGCAGGACAAAAACTCCGCAGGAAGACGTCGGAGATCATCGCCCTGTCGCTCGTCGTCATGATTGCGAAAAATTTTCTGGAGGGGAAGAAACCGCTGGGCATCAAAGCCCTGTCTGATGCACTCGGCGTCAAACCGGGGATGATCAAGCCACTGCTTGACACCCTCAGGGAAAAGGAAATCGTCTATGCTGCATCGGGTTCCGATGCAGCGTTCCTGCTCGCGGTCGCGCCGGACAAACTTTCTCCTCTTCAGGTCATTGACGCGGTGTCCGGAGACACCGGATCAGACATACAGGCTGTCCGATTCCAGCCCGAGGTTTACCGGTTTTATACGGAGATGAACGATACCCTGCACACGGCGTATCAGGAACGCACCATAGCAGGCCTGCTGCACCATGAATAATGAGATTGTTCCGCGGGTAGTGAGAATGGTCGGGGCGGGCGGATTTGGACCGCCGACCTTTCGGTCCCGAACCGAACGCTCTACCAGGCTGAGCCACGCCCCGAATGAATTACCTCTATAACCAACTCTTTATACTTAGTCAATTCAAAAAATGCAAGATAATTATCATAGATTGATTATGGATTGATTCTGCGGGTAAATGTGTTTTCATCGCTTACTATTGACAAACAATTTTCAGTAGCATATCACGCTTATAAACCCGTTGGAGCGTATGGTTTTGGCCGTGATTTCCGTGCTGACGGATTTCTGCACGGGACCGCGTACAATTTGGTACTTTCTAACGGGGAAACAAATTTAAAAAAGGAGGTAAGGATACATGAAGAAGTTAATGCTATTAGCGATTGTACTTGCGTTTACAGCCGGTATGACTGGCTGCCACAAGGAAGAAGCAACAGAGCAAGCAGCACCGGCACCGGCAGTTACTGCACCGACGACAACGACAGCAGCACCCGCAACACCGACAACAGCAGCAGCACCTGCATCACCAACGACAGCAAAGTAAGAGAAGCACTGTTTTCTCGGAGAGGGAGCGAAGCTCCCTCTTTTTTTGTGTCCACGTCCAACCAACCCGGATAATGCACTAAGGATGTTTCTTTTTTCTCCTCAGACGTTCGCCAAAGGCTCATCCACCCAGGGAGGAAATTCGCCTCTGGCGAAGATCCACCTTAGATACAAAATCCCCCTCTTTCCCCTTTAGCAAAGGAGGATGAAGGGGGATTTGTTTTTTAATATTTTTAATCCCTTGTTCTTGTAGGGGCATATTGCAATATGCCCCTACCGTCTTATTTCTTAAATGCCCTGTGGTCAGGTAACGCGGGTTACCGGGAAAGCCTTCCGGTAAAATCCTTGTCCTTCATGATCCGGTTGAAAATACTGTACAGGCTGACCGATGGGTCCGACAGCTCGGCCCGGTATCTATCCGCCAGAGCATTCGTGAGCAGGTCCTCTATCCGGACACTGACCTGTTCGAGGATGAGCTGTTTCAGGCCGTGGCGCCGCTTGTTCAGCAGCAGCGCAGCCTGCCGGTGGCTCCCGAGAAAGACGGAGTGCTGCTGGATCGTCTGGAATACTTCCATGGTGCCGGTGCCGTCGAGTCCGTTGGTCAGCAGTATCGGCACCTCCCACTCATCGCGTCCCGGTTCCCGCGTTTCGGTGATGAATGTGAGAGCGTTGACCATCTGTTTCGCGCCTTCCCGGTCTGCTTTATTCACGATGAAGATGTCCGCTATCTCCATGAGTCCTGCCTTCATCGCCTGCATAACGTCGCCCGACTCGGGAACGAGCACCACGAGGACCGTGTCCGCAAGGTTCATGATGTCCAGCTCCGTTTGTCCGACACCCACGGTTTCGAGGATGATGTACCGGTAGCCGGCTGTCCGCATCAGGTGTGCTGCATCCCGGGTTATCCTGGAGATTCCTCCCTGTGCACCGCGGGATCCGAGCGAGCGAATGAATACCCGGTCATCGAGAAAATGGTGCTGCATCCTGATCCTGTCGCCGAGGATTGCACCGCCGGTAAAAGGACTGGACGGGTCTGTGGCAAGCACACCGACCATCTCGCCCGCATTCCTCATGTGTTTGATGAGCCAGTCTATCAGGGAGCTCTTACCGGCACCGGGAGGTCCGGTAACGCCGATCGTGACGGAACTCCCCGAGGCACCAAGCAGGGCATCGACCGATGGGAGGTCGAGCGAGCCTTCTTCGAGCAGGGTTATGGAGCGTGCCAGTGCCGAACTGTCTCCCTGCTTCAATCGTTCGATTAACTGCCGTATGTTCCCGGTTACTTCCATAGGATCTTTACCGCGTCGCCCCTGCGGGCCCCGAGCTCCTTGCTGGCACTGCCCGTATTGACCGCGATCTCGAGGAGACCGAAGCTGTCAATGAGTGCACACGGCGCAGCAGTCCGGCATTGCTCATAGGTATCGTGCATACCATGGAGTGTAGCGCCTTTTATGAATATTTCCAATGTTTTGTTCTTTGCAAGGGTGCCGAGCAGGTGGCCGGTGATATTGGTAATAAGGTTGCCGAAATGATCGATATGGACGACCTGTCCGGTAACGCCCCTGCTGCTGACAATGGGTTTCGGCAGGTCGAGCACCCGTGGCCTCCTGATGATGCCCCCGAGGATGGATTTTTCCCATTTCAGGGACAGGCGCGCTGCTGCCGGGGCGAACACGTCCCGTCCGTGGAATGTTGCCGAAGCAGTCCGGCGGATCTTCAATTCATGGCATACCGCGGGCTCGTGCATCAGCACGAAACTGAACACCCCGTTGTCCGGGCCCACGAACAGATGGTCTTTGGTCTTCACCACCATATCGTAGCGCTGGCCGCCCACGCCGGGGTCCACGACGACGACATGCACCGTGCCTTTGGGAAACTGCCGGTAGTACCCGTTGAGGACGAATGCAGCAGCTGCGATGTCGTGCTGCGGGATGGCGTGGGTGACATCGACGATCGTCGCCCTCGGGTTGATACCGAGGATCACCCCTTTCATGGCTGCAGCATAGCTGTCGGAAAGTCCGAAATCGGTGCACAGGGTAATGACGGACATGCTCACCCTCAGCGTCCGGTTACCGTTCGTCCGCTATGTGCCTGAGGTGCCGTCTCAGGTAGAGGAGGAACGCGGCGATACCAGCGATGAGGATGACGTCATCGAACCGGTGGAAATACGGGCCGAGCGTGTCCCATTGCTGACCGAGTTTGAATCCGATCCACGTGATCAGCAGGCTCCAGATGAGCGAGCCGATAAAGGTGTAGACGATAAATTTAAAAAAATTCATACGCGAGATACCGGCGGGCAGCGATATGAATGTCCTGACGACGGGCAGGAGCCTGCCGGTGAACACGATCATCGTTCCGTAGCGGTTGAACCACCGGTCTGCCATATCGAGGTCATGCCTGCTGACGAGCACATACTTTCCGTACTTTTCGATGAGCGGCCTGCCGCCGTAGGCACCGATAGCATAGGCGATGATCGATCCGATGACACACCCGAAGGCGCCCGCAATGCCGACCGGGAGCAGCTGTAACTGATGCATGAATACAAGGTAACCTGCGAAGGGCAGGATGATCTCCGAGGGGAGGGGGATGCACGCACTTTCGACGGCCATCAGGAAAACGACCCCGCCGTAACCGAACGCCCGTATGGTCGATATGACGAATCCGGCTATAATTGCGAACAGGTGTGCGGCCATGGAGCCTGCTTTATTTCGCGCACTGCCCGGGCTGCCCGTTTCCGGTCAGCGCCATCTTGCCGATGATGGGCGAGAGTTCGAAGATGCCGACGGACTGTGCAGGATTCACCGCGTTGATGAATTCGGTGTTGTTGACGAGCATGGCGAACCGTGCCTGTCCCATGCCGAGGTTTGCGGCCGTTGCATTGTTCTGCGCTATCTCCTTCTGGAGGACGCGCCCGTCAACCCTGCCCGCGTGCATCGATGCGTCGAAGGCCGTCAGTGACGGAGCGGTGAACAGTTTCATCAGCACCGGCAGCATATCTTTCAGAGGTTTTTTGTTCGCCTGTCCGACGATGGATGCAGCCGTCAATGCAGTGGTGTCCGTGTACCGGCCGATGATGTTCACCACGGGCTTGTAGCTGTCCTTCTTATAGTCGAGCAGCAGCTTGATGACCGATACGCATGCGTTGACCGAGTCTTTGTCATTGATGTTGGTGAAGAGCTGCATGGCGTTGTTTCTGGACGGTCTGTCGAAGAGGTGACGGTAGCCCATATCGTTCATGTAATCCACGTAGCTGCCGTTGACCGTCTTCAGTCTCTGCTTGATCGTGGCGAAGCTCGTCGTCATGGTGACGTTGCCGCTGAAGATCATCGCCGGCACCTCGGTGATGGAGAATGTATCGGCAATCACCTTGCCCTGCGGTGTTGACGCGTCCGTAATGTTCACGCTCGATTGGTAAAAGAAGTTTGCAAGGCTCTGCGTGATAAGATCAGGATGGTAGATGGATGTCCAGCCGCCGGTGAGCAAGGTTACCTTGACGTCGACGGGCTTTGGCAGCGTCGCGCAGTACGTAAGCTTCGGAGCACCGGAACACACGGCCCTGATAAGGTGGCCGGGCTGCATTGCCCCATCGTACCTCTTGGAGTTGATGTAGAGGGTAGGGCTTGCAACGATGCCCAGATCTTCTGTCATGTTGAAGTCCTTGTTCAGTATCGCTTGAGCCTGTCCCGAGCTGACGAACGCATCGACCGCCTTTTTATCGATGCCTGCCTGGTTCAGGCATTTGTCCCTGTTCAGGCTCGTATTGTAGCACGCAAGGTACGTGAAGAACTTACTGTCGAACAGCTTCTGGATCGCTATCTGGTGCAGGTCTTCATCGAGTTCCGTGGGGCCGTGCAGGCTGGTGTAGCCGTTCGTGCCCTGCTTGCTCACGATATAGCGGACATGCAGTTTTACATGACTGTCAAAATTACCGATAAAGCCGAGGATGATATCCTCCGCCCGTATGCCGAACGGACAATGGCTCATAACGTACAGATCCATGACCGGTTTCGGGCTTCTGTTCTTCGTGCATGAAAGCGCGGTCATGGCCGCTGCTATACTGAGCATCAACATCGTTTTTGCTATCTTCCGCATCTTAATTCTCCATTACGTCTATTTTCTTTTCTCTCTTGTAGATTGCAACTTCATAATCCTGGACATCAACCACATAGTGGTAATCGTCGATATAGATCTCATAGATTTCCGGCTCGTATGCCAGGCTGTCCTTTGCCGTATCAAACGCTTTCTCTTCGAGAAGATAATCCAGCAGCTTCCGTATTTCAATGAAGCTCATGTCCTCGTCCGTCAAAACGTTGAATATCAGGTTTTTGTGTACAATTGGGTAAACATCCATAATAAACTTTCTTGTAAAGGAGCAACGTGACCGTGTCAAGATAAAAGCTCCTGTTCCGGCCTGTGCAGGTTGTGCTTGCAAAAAAAATCTGTACAGGGTAAGGATACTGTGCTTTCATATCCCGGCGGTTGAAATTTCATCCGGGAACGGCTATACTACCAATCCATGCATGGTCCTATCGTCTAGAGGCCTAGGACGTTGCCCTCTCAAGGCAAAAACGAGAGTTCAAATCTCTCTAGGACCATTTTACCCCGTTTGAAAATCTATAACAGACAGGATACCTGATTCCTGCGTTCTTACCGTAATAATCAGCATACCTGTAACGGTATCGATAGATTTTCTAACGGGGTTTATCCCGTATTAGAAATCCTTTCGATTCCTGTGTTCCGTAAAAGATAATTTACGCAAACACAGCACGCTGTGCCATACGGCCTTTTCCAGGATTTCTAACGGGACTTACTGCAGGGTGTCCTTCCAGTCGGCAGTGTCTGTCACCTCGTCTGCCGTCCATTGGCTCAGGGTCGTACCGCTCACCTGCATGCTATAGTATGACGAAAGTTCGAGCATGGTGTGCATGCTGCCGTTCACAAAGTAGCGCTGGAACCGGTTCGGGTGATCCTGGTGGATTTCACCGGTCACGCTGAGGAGCAGGTTCTTGAAATCGTTGGTGTTCATCTGCAGAAAGATCGAGCCGATGACAACATCATTGTAGTAGGAGAGAAATCCGAAGTTCACGTCAGGGTCCTGGTTCATTGCCCAGTCTGCAAGGTACGACATCTGCTGTTTGCATTTCGGACAGTCTGCAGGGATGATGTTCCCTATGTTCCAGGTCGTCAGGATGTTCTGGAACAGTGTCGTCTGCGTTGGATTGAACAACCCGACGCCCGAGTCGTTCATGACGTTCAGCGTCGTGAACGGGTACTGGGTGCGGGTGACGAAGTAGCCCATGAATGTTCCGTAGCCTCCGGCGCTGCTCCCTGCAACGACGAGGTAGTGCGGGTTGATGAAGTTCTGCTTCATGAGGGTGATGGCAGCTGACAGGTTTGCGAGCCCGTGAAAGTAGGCCGTCTGGGTCGCGCCGGTGGTCGTGTCCGTGAAAACGACGTCGTTGTCGCCGGACCAGACACTGCCGTCGCAGTATGATGCGTAGACGATACTGTAATCAGAGAACGGGTTGGCAGCATTGCTGGTATCCAGAATGCCGCCGATCTGTACGGGATTTGCCGTGGTTTTCGCCATGCCGGATGTGCAGGTGTTATAGTCCCAGCATGCGCCGCCGCCCTCGAGGTACAGCATAACCTTATTCGGATCACCGCGGTGGAGGGAGACCATGTACTGGCTGCCGTTCAGGCACCGGGCAGGTGAGGCCGGGTCGTAATAATAAACGGTCCATTGACCGTTGTCGATGGTCTGTGTAGCCGTGGTGATGGGTTCTATCCCGATATATTTGTCGATGCCCATCTGGTTGAGGGTATCGATATAGCTTGAATAGACGGTGTTTGTTTTTGTCGTGGAACCACAGCCCGGCAGGAATGCCATCAGCGCCCCTGAAAAGAAGATCCCGGCTGCCACTGCAACAGCTACGGCAAGATTTGGCTTTTTCATATCTCCCCCTTGAGGGCAAGGTATCATACTGCGGAACAAATGAAAATAGATTTGTCCTGCGGGCGTGCACCGGTATACAGGTTGAAATTATTTTAAAATTGGTATAATGATAACCTCTGATATGCCACAGAGTATTTTGATTATAGACGATTCCCAGCAGATACGGCAGGAGATTCGCACGGTTCTTGAAAGCACGGCATTGTTCCAGACGTTTTTCGAATCACACGACGGTATGGAAGGGTTTAAAATGATGTTTACCAATATGCCGGACATCGTGATCTGCGATATGGTTATGCCGGGTTATGACGGTCTCACGTTCCTGAAGCTCAAGCAGTCACGACGGGAATTCGACAAGATTCCCGTGCTCATGCTGACGAGCATGGACAACCTCAACGATAAGGTCCAGGCGCTTGCCCAGGGTGCCCATGATTACGTCATAAAGCCATTCAGTGCACCGGAACTTGTGGCGAGGGTAAAGACACACCTCAGGATGAAACTGCTGCAGGACGAGATCGTCGTTGCGAACGAGAAGCTCGAGGCATTGTCGCGCAACACGCAGCGGAGGATCAAGCTCCTGCAGGATGAGCTGACGGATGCAAACGAGAAGATCGAGTCTGCATCGCGCATCGATCAGCTCACCGGCATCGGTAACAGAAAGTCGTTTGTCAGCGCGCTCGGCAGGGAGTTCACGAGGGCGCAGGAGTACAGCCGGGAGATCTCGCTGATGCTGATCGATATGGATGACTTCAGGTCGGTGAACTATGCGTGCGGGCCCCTGGCAGGCGAGCGTATCCTTGGCGAAGTTGCAGGGATACTGAAGACAGGACTCCGGCAGATCGATATGTGCGCACGGTACGGAGGACAGGAGTTTGCGGTTATGCTGTCCGAGACCGGCGAGCAGGAGGCGTTGCTCGCGGCGGAAGGGTACATGAACGAGATGCGAAAGCAGGACCTGACCGTTGTCTGCGATAAGATCCCGGGTGTCACGTTTTCCATCGGTCTTGCATGCCTGCCTGATGAAGATATACTGAGTATGGAGGGGCTTATCAGGGCGGCCGAATCTGCCCTCGCAGAGTCGAAGAAGGCAGGCAAAAACAGAATCACGGTTTACAGGAGCACCTCTGTGCATCAGGCAAGTGAGTCTCAGAACAGTTAAAATAAAAGTTGATCGTTGACTACGCAGCTCTTTATCTATAAGGCAAAATGATATTCAGCGTAAAGATTCAGGCCGAGATTGTTCAAATCTAACGGACGTGGTGAGCTATACGATGTTCCGCCATTGATATAGCCGGATACAACTGAAACGAAGTAGCGATAGAGTAATTCTCCTCCCCACGACCAATGTGTCGATAGATAGGTTTCATAGCCGGCGCCGAAATCTATGGCCAAACCATGTGCAGAGAGGTCATTGGTCGTTATAGAGCTTGAGCCGTACAGGACTTTTCCAGCGGTCGATGAATTGCCTTGTCCCATGGACCATCGTGCATTACTTGCACCGAGAATGAAAAAAAGCGCTTGATCATGAAAAGGCATGTTTATTTTTAAATTGCCGTAAGGAAGTTCTCTGTATGTCCATGCGCCGTGGCTGACAAGCCCAAAATATTGATCATACCCAAGTTCAACACCGAAGTACCGGGTTATAGCGTATCCTATCTTTATTCCCATAACGGGGGCAGACGAAAACCGGTGCGATGGAATGGAGTCCACGACGTCGGGATCCTCAAGCAAGGCCATGCCGGGACCTGCACCGACGGAGAAATGCGGCACTCTTTCAGTAAGACTTGCATTGGAAGATTGAATATTGCCCACCAGTCCGATGGTGCGTGGAGGCTGGTGAAAGGGCTCTCCCTGTGCAGGCGTTATTGTGTCTGCATTCACCCGGGCAGCCGGTACGGTAACGATCAACAGCATCAGGAGGAGTACATTGACGGTGTGCACGGCGCGGACATAATTCTTTTGAGGGAAATGTATCAGTTCCTTGATTGCGGTGCCTGTTCCATTCGGCATGACGTGGCTCCTTTTCTCTGGTTTTTCCGATCGTACCAATTGATACCTGCTCTCTGATGAACGTTATGCCGCTCAGCCACGTTTGAATACCGTGATACGAGAGGCTGTGCATGTGTCCCGCCGGCTTGCTGGTCATGTACATTGATACGGATCATCAGATTAAAATAAGGCGCTGCAGGAAGATCGTCAATCGTATTGGTTCGGCTCCCCTTATCTTCAACTGCAGGAGAGGAGCAGCTTGACAGCAGGGGACACAGAAATATAACATAATCAAAGAATGCGCCCGTAGCTCAGCGGATAGAGCGTCGGACTTCGAATCCGCAGGTCATGGGTTCAAATCCCATCGGGCGCTTTTGTAACTATAATCCCCACCTGTCCCCAGGGGGAGATATTCCTGCCCCTTCTCCTGTGACTGGTAGAGGCAAAGATATATCCGGTTTTATATATGATTAGTTGTTCATAATGAGTTGACTGGCTATGTACATGTGTATATATTAGACATATACAAAAACTATTGGAAAGATATGGAACAAAACGCACGGGATATATTATCAAGTGTCGAAGGGTTTGAATGGGACAAGGGGAATATTTCCAAAAATTGGGGGAAACACCGGGTCAGTTACATTGAATGTGAAGAAGTTTTCTTTAATAATCCTTTTGTTGTGCAAAATGATGTTACCCATTCTTCCACGGAAGCACGCTATTATAGTTTAGGAAGTACTGATAGAGAAAGGCTATTGTTTATTGTATTTACGGTAAGGAAAAACAAAATACGGGTCATATCGGCACGGGATATGATCAGGAAAGAGAGGATCATGTATGAGCAAATTAAAACAAATACCAAAATTTAAAACAGAGAAAGAAGAGGCAAAGTTCTGGTCTACCCATGACTCTACCGAGTATATAGATTATACCAAATCCGGGAAGGCATTGTTTGCAAACCTGAAGCCCTCTACCCGGACGATTTCGATCAGACTACCGGATTCTCTTGTTGAACATCTTAAAATCCTGGCGAACAAGAAAGATGTACCTTATCAATCTCTCTTGAAGATGCTTCTGGCTGAAAAGATAGAAGAAGAACTAAAGCCAATAAAATAAGATATTTACAATAGGGACAGTTGTCCTTATTCTCTCTAATAATATCAGAATGACAGAAAAGTATGATATGTTGATAGTATACGTAACAAGAGCGGGATAAATGAATACAAGAAAATAGGGACAGAAAATAGGGACAGCGACCTATTTATTTGTTTAGCTCTTTAAAAAAACGGTCGCTGTCCCTATTTTATACCTATTTTATATGATCTTAATCCAGATGGGTGACTGGTGCAGTAAGGTCTGTAAATACAGACTCATTGCTGACACATAAACACAAAGAAACTACGGAAATGGTAAGGATAGTGATAACATCATATACC
>JAJYLM010000168.1 GCA_021787655.1 bacterium | reverse complement strand
TTCGTCCGTGTGTCCCATATCGCCGGTACGCAGCCAGCCTCCGCGCGTCTTTTCCTCGGATGCCTTCTGGTTTTTGTAGTAAATGACCTCTGCATTCTCACCTGCCATCTTCCAGACGATCTCGCCGGTCACATGGGCGGGACATTCCCTGTCCTGTTCATCGACCACCTTCATCTCCATAATACCTTCCAGGGGCCTGCCGAACGAACCCACGGGTCCTTCACCGGGCGTCTTGTGAGCAAACCCGCCTTCGACGGCACCGTACCACTCGTGGATCGCGACCTTGAACCGCTGCTCGAATGCCTGCCAGATGGAACGCGGTGTTCCTGCACTGATCACGGTCCTGACCGGATTGTCCGCATCGTCGGGCCGGGCCGGCTCGTTAAAAATGCCGGACATCATGCCGCCGAGCAGGGAAAAGGTCGTCACGCCGTACTTCCTGCAGATATCCCATATCCTGCTCTTGGTAAACTGCGGACTGATGACAGCCCGGACGCCCAGTGACAGCGCAGGCACCATGGTCACAGCCTGGGCATTGCCATGGGTCAGCGATAATCCTGTATACAGGACGTCCCCGGCACCGTAGCCCCACACCAGCTGAGCGAGCAGGGCATACGAGCCGAACCTGTCCTGCTTCACCACGACGCCTTTTGGCTCCCCGGTCGTTCCGGAGGTAAATATGATCTCGAGAGCGCGGACACTGTCCGGGGCCGGATCAGGTGCGATGGATCCGGGATCCGGAACTCCCGGAGCATCGATGACCTCGTTCAAAAAAGGGAACGTCTGCAGGCCGGAGGCCGCGGTATCGGGCTTGCGCACAAGATAGATATGCCGGAGACGGGGGAGGTCTGCCTGGATTGCAATGATATGCCGGACGACGTCCTCGGTTGCAAAGACAGCCTTGACCTCGGCGAATCCGAGCATGTACGTCAACCGCTCTCCCGTCGAGCGCGGGTCCACGGGTACAGCCGTCGCACCGGTCATCGATGCTGCAGCAAGCAGGTAGATGAATTCAGGATAGTTCCGCATCATGATGCCGAAGGCGTCTCCGTGACCGATGCCGATGCGCTGCAGTTCCCGCGCGATCCTGAGCGCATTGTTGCGGATCATCGCGTAGGTGATACGCTCGTCTCCGAGGTCCCCGTATTCGAAGATGAAGACCTCTTTGTCCGGTGACTCGCTGGAGCGTGCAGTCAGGATATCCGAAAGAAAATCCATTGCTTATTCTTCATCCTTCGCAATGAGTTCGCCAGCAAAAATGGCGAGTGAATCATTGGACCCGTCTTCGATCATTGCCGCACGCGCGTCCCTGAACAATTTTTCGATATAATATTCCTTCGCAAGACCATATCCGCCGAAGAGCATGGATGCCTCGTGCGCGACCTTGAAAGCGGCCTCGGTGCAGAAGATTTTCGATGCTATGGAATACTTGGTGTCCGGCGGAGAATTGGTAAGGTTGTAGATCAGCGCACTGCGGGACATGGCACGCGCAGCCTCGACGAGCTTGAACATGTGCAGGAGTTTGTGCCGGACGAACCCGTGATCGATGAGCCGTTTTCCGCCCTGCACCCGCTGTTTCGCATACTCCAGTGCCTCTTCATATGCTGCCCGTGCAACGCCGGTCAGGAATGCCCCCATGGAACCGTTCGCAGCAGCGAGGGTAACGTCGGTCATCGCCTCGTACGCCTCCTGATCGATGATCATATTGTCATTCGGCACACGGACATTGTCGAAGATAATCTCCCCCTGATTGAGGGCGCGCTGTCCCATCTTGTCGAGCGGTTTACCCTTGCTGACCCCGGGCAGATTGGTCGGTATAATGCAGATGCCGCCGCCTGCCATCCCCATCGACGGATCGATGTTGAGGAACACGGTCGCGTGGGTCGCGATGGTCCCGCAGGAAACCCATGAGGACGTCGTTCCGTTGATTATCCAGGCCCCCCCGTCGCGCCGCGCGCTGATCTCGCCCCTGATGTGCGGGTCTTTGAACTGCCCGGTCCCCGGCGCGAGCGTATCGGAACCGCTGTTGGGCTGGGTAATCGCCCAGCACCCGATGAACGAGGCAGTCTTATCCCTGGTGTACGGATACACGAAATTCTCGATCAGGTAATCCGTCGGTGCAAGCATGGAGAGAAATGCCGGAAATGTTGCAACCCCGAGGGCGATGGCAAAATCGATGCTCCCCCAGGCGAGTTCTTCTTCGACGATGTGGACACCGAGCGGTGAGAGTCCGAGACCGCCGTACGATTCCGGGAGAAGGAACGTATGCAGCCCCATGTCGTATGCCTGCCGCAGGACGTCCCAGAACAATGAGCCCTTTTGAATCACTTCGCCGGGCGGCAGCTTGTCGAGACGTATGCTCGCGGGCCTGAGTACCTTGCGTGCGAACTCGTGGACACTGTCTTTAATTGCCGTTTCGTCATCCGTCAGATTGAGATTGAGTTCTTTATAGGTCATCCCCTGCTCCTTTCTTGTTTTATGGACACGCCCCGCTGTTCCCTGCTGCCGGACACAGGAGCCTGCCCATCTGCTTCCGGCTTAAACGGGCAGCTTATACCTGGATACCCTTTGTCGCACAATACTTTGGATACAGCTCGAATATAGGGTTCACCAGAGGTATCAGCCCGAGTACCTTGGTCACCGACCCTTTTGTCTTGATCTTCCTGGTGGCCAGAGCGACGGGGATGCTCAGCTGTTTGAGCCAGAATTTGTGTGCATTGTCGCTGGACAGGATCATCTCGACATCGGGCTTGCCGTCATACGCCCCGAGCACGACCCGCGGTTTTTCGCTGCCATGGATCACCCATATCGTGCCGTCGGGCTCGGACAGGGTGAACTTGATGGTTAAATTTGCGTTGTTGAATTTTTTTGCGGCCTCGCTGCGGATGTCCTGAAACCTCTTTACATCGTCAGCGCCAAGTCCTGCATCGGTGAGAAATTTTACAAACTTCGGATTCTCTTCTTCGTTGAACAATACCTGCCAGAGGGCGCCGAGCACATCATACATGTGGTTTGTATCTTTAAATACCGACATACCTCCTCCTTGATCCGTTCCGGTGAGGGTCCCTTGCTTCCGTGCACTATCTCAACCAGCATCACAGGCTGGCGGGCATACCGTATCTGCCCTCTCCAGTATGATTTTATAATCAACATTTTACATCCTGTCAAATGCTTTAACGTCCACCAATGCCGCTTCACCGGCTGCACTTGCTGCAGGAACCACGATCAAATCCAGAGGCTGTGCCCCATCGTTTGACTTCCGCGCCCTCCTGTGATGACACTGGGATCACGATGAAGGATTGTGCAGGAAAAACCGTTCTTATTACCGGTGCTGCGATGGGGATGGGACGGCTGTTTGCCTTGAAATTCGCGCGTGCATCCTGCTCCCTCGTCCTCGTCGACATCGATCAGCAGGCACTCGCAGCAACGGCATCCGAGGTTTCCGTGCCGGTCCACACATATACCTGTGATATCTCGGACCGTGAACAGGTCAACAGTCTTGCCGCAAGTGTCCACAGGGACGCAGGGATGATCGACATCATCGTGAACAATGCCGGCGTGCTGTACGGGTATCCCTTCGTCAAGTGTCCTGACGATTTAATCGCACGGACGATCGACGTCAACGTCAAAGGATCCCTGCTGATAACACGGGCGTTCCTGCCGGATCTTATAACCCGCAGGCGCGGACATATCGTCACCATGGCATCGGCATCGAGCCTGACCGGTGTACCTGACCTTGCAGCATACGCTGCCAGCAAACATGCAGTCGCAGGGTTCTCGGAATCACTACGGCTGGAAATGAAAAAATACGGGTTTGACGGGATAACAACGACCCTGGTGTTTCCGCACTTCGTGGATACCGGCATGGTCACGGGCGTACGTTCATCGATTCTGCTCAGGCCCGAAGACGTCGTCGACAGGGTATTCAATGCTGTCCTGAAGGACAGGCGTCTTGTCTATATGCCCTGGTGGCTCAGGTTCATTCCTCTGCTGATCTCTGTACTGCCGGCAACGCTGGGAGATTGGATTCTGTTCACGGCCGGTGTCAGCAGGACCATGGAATCGTGGACAGGACACGGGAAAACGCCGTAGTGCAGCAGGGCGTGTTTACCCGTTAGAAAGCCCTCCCCTGTATGGCGGGGATAAGTAATAAATTGATTCCTTGTTGATAGTGTGTGGTTCAAAGCCGCGTCATTT
>JAJYLM010000167.1:1131-4234 GCA_021787655.1 bacterium | reverse complement strand
GCTGAAAACCTGTTATGCATACGTCCCAAATGCACCTGCAGAAGGATATATGGTCAACAATGTGCTCGCCAGCTATATCCATGTACACTTTTGTTCCCATCCGGAGACAGCACGTCATTTCATAGAGTTTGTACGGCAGGGGCACTGAACATGTTTGGCAAGCGCCTTATCGTTACAGCATTCGTTACGGCACTGGTGCTTCATGGCGTGCCGCTGCAGGCACACGTGGTCCATGGCAACCCGGCGTCGTCGTCGGTCATCATCCATGACGACAGCGGCAGGACGGTATCTGTCAGGGTGCCGGTGCGGCGGGTCGTAACACTTGCACCTTCAAACACGGACATCATCGAGGC
The DNA here is from genome assembly GCA_021787655.1 of bacterium. Lineage (GTDB taxonomy): Bacteria > JAMCPX01 > JAMCPX01 > JAMCPX01 > JAMCPX01 > JAJYLM01. Next base: position 3,881 of record JAJYLM010000167.1, on the reverse strand, counting down.
CCTCGGTCTGACCACAGCTGTCGTTGGCGCAAGCAACACGGACGATAACCCGCTGCCTGCGTCGGTAAATAGGATCGGCTTTGTCAACCCGTCCGTAGAGGAGATCGTCGCTGCCGGCCCGGGGCTGGTCCTTGGTATTTATGGACAGAACATGGTTTGCACACAGCTCGGTCGTTTTGGCATACCCTGTATGATCCTCTCCCCGAAAAACCTTGACGGTGTTATGCACGATATAACGCTGGTCGGCGGTCTTTTTTCGGCAGCCGGCAGGGCAGCCATTGTCGTGGACGGCATGAAACGCATCATCGGAAACATCAACGCCCGGCTGGCGCACTGCACGAAAGAGCCGCGCGTGTACTTCGAGATCGATGCTTCGGATCCGTCAAACCCGTTCTCTGTCGGCAGGGGAAGCTTTATCGATAGTCTCATTACCATGTCTCACGCGGTCAATATCGCCCACACGGTTGATGACCTGTGGCCGCAGTTGTCTTCCGAATATATTATCGCTCAGGATCCGGACGTGATAATCATGTCCCACCACGTTGCACTGTCCGTGCTCAGGCAGCGCCCGGGATGGTCCGCGATCAAGGCCATTCAAACGGGCAGGGTATACACCATCGACGCAAACCTGGTATCACGCCCGGGTCCGGATATCGTCAATGCTTTTGCAGAGATCGCGAAGGACATCCACCCGGAGGTGTTTCGATAGATGCTAAAATCACCAATGAAACTGAATCAATTCATAGAACAGCATACCTGGTTCCTGTGGTTTATGCTTGGAGCAGGTCTTCTGACAGCGTTTGTTTTGAACGTCGCCATTGGACCTGTCAGCATACCTCTCGCAGGTATTGCACATGCCTTTCTGTCGCAGGCAAACACGGTCGACAGCACGATCGTCCTGTCGATAAGGCTGCCGGTCGCACTGGCAGGCATCATCGTGGGCGCCGGGCTTGGCGTGAGCGGTGCGATGTTCCAGGCAATCCTTCGCAACCCGCTTGCTGATCCCTACATCCTTGGAATATCCGCCGGGGCAGCACTGGGTGCTGCCGTGGCACAGGCGCTTCTCCTCACCAGTATCCCTGTTTCCCTGTCCGCGTTTATCGGTGCTATCGGGGCCATGACCCTCGTGTACCTGCTTTCCCTGTCGTCCGGTGGATCGACGCCCCTGTACCTCATCCTCGCAGGCGTTGCCATCAGCGCGCTCCTGGGTTCAATCATGTCGTTCGTGATGCTGATGAGCAGTGCACTGCAGATCAGGGTCTATTCCATGATGCTGTGGATCATGGGAGGCATCAAGGAAACAGGGTGGTATGAGCTCATCTTTGCAGGCGCTACGTTCGCCGTGCTGATGGTGCTTGCGATCATCATGGCGCCGTATCTCGACATACTTTCGTTCGGCGATGAAAAGGCATCGAGCCTCGGTGTACCTGTGGAACGGGCCCGGCTGCTGTCCATGGTGATTGCTTCCCTGCTGGCCGGCGTTGCAGTGTACCTGAGCGGGATCGTCGGTTTCGTGGGCCTCGTGGTACCGCACATTACGAGACTGGTCGTCGGTCCCTCCCATAGAAGGCTGATCATCGTCAGCAGCCTTGCCGGCGCTATTTTTGTGCTGCTCGCCGATCTCATTGCACGGACCGTGCTCAGACCCGTCGTCGTTCCCGTGGGTGTCATCACGTCGCTCATCGGCGCTCCGTTCTTTCTCTACCTGCTCCTGCGCATGTACCGGGGGTATAAATTCTGATGTACCTGTCCGCACGGAACATCGTCTTCGCGCATAACAGCACCTTCAGGATCGACGGTCTGGACCTCGGGGTCGAACGTGGCGAGATGCTGGGGATTATCGGACCGAACGGATCCGGGAAAACGACCCTGCTCAAGCTCCTCGCCGGTATCCTCAGGCCGGCTGCAGGCACGGTTGTACTCGGCGATCGTGACCTCGGCGCCATGACACGCAGACAGCTCGCCCGCATCCGGGCGTACGTTGCCGAGGGCGCAGAGTTGCCCTTCGATTACACGGTCCATGAGATCGTTGCACTCGGGAGGTACCCCCATGCCGGTATGTTTGTCCGGCTCGATACCAGGGATGACGCGGTGCTCGGACACGCGCTTGAACTGACGGACACGCGAAGGCTCGTGCACAGGAAGTTCTTCACCCTGTCACGGGGAGAGAAACAGCGGGTCATGCTCGCAATGGCAATCGCGCAGGAACCGCAGCTCCTGTTGCTCGATGAACCCATCTCCCATCTCGATATAGGACACCAGCTCGCCTTCATGCACACCCTGCAGCAGCTTCACGCAAACGGAACGACCATTGTCTCGGTCCTGCACGAGCTTCCCCTTGCCCGGGAGTTCTTTGGACGGCTGTGTCTTATGGACAGCGGCCGGATCGTCCGTTGTGCGCCGTCCGGAGACCGGGGGCTCATGGACGACATCACCAACGTCTTCGGTGTTGCTGATGAGCGCTTTTTATAAACAGGTGCGCACCGGAAAAACTGAGCCACGGTACTCACCGGGACGGCGAATACCGCGGCATCACATGCAGCAGGCGGTACTGTTCTGGGAATGACCCTGTCAGTAACCCATGTTCTTGAGGTGCTGGGCTATGGAGCCGTAGAATGAATATTGGTTGAATCCTTCTGCGGGCGCTCCGAAGAGCTGGCCAATCTCGCCGAAATGGTCGGTATAAACCAGGCCTTCGTAGGTACCCCATTTTGCCGAGTTGACAGAGACAATACCGCCCTTCCATCCTT
>JAJYLM010000167.1:0-1121 GCA_021787655.1 bacterium | reverse complement strand
TTCATTGAACAGAAGTATCCAGTACGAGAGTGACAAAAGAGGGTTGACCTGCCACGGGTTCGTTTCTCCGGCGTAGGAAAAATATTTGACTGCAGGATTGTTGGGAGTTGCCGGATTGAACACGTTCTTTACGTACTTCGTTGTCAGGTTGCCGATCGCGGCAATGGCATTCTGGGTACAAGTGGTATAATTTTGCTGATCAATAGAGCAGCCGGCAAACCACAAAAAACCATTCAGCACGTCCTGCATGGAGCCCGGTATCAATCCGAGCGCCACGTCGGCCACGGAAGATCCCTGGTTCGGGGTTCCGATCATCGTCAGGGTTGCGACCTTGCTCCCCATGCCGAGGGTTGTTATCGCGTAGCGGGCATCCAGTCCACCCATGCTGTGTGCGATGATGTTGACCTTCTGGGCGCCTGTCGCAGCGAGGATTTGATTGATCTGGTTCGCAAGCTCGGTTCCAAGCACCTGAATGGTGTTGAAGGCATCCAGCTGGGGCTCATAGACCTGGTAACCGAGAGAGTTCAAATATTCCTTTATTCCCCAGAAGTATTCAATCCCCGCGACATTGCTCCATCCTGAAAGTCCGTGCACGAGCACGATGGGATATTTTGTCGGACCGTTCGCACGCGCCTCACCGGTGAAGATAGTTGCAATGAAAAGAGTGACCCCGAAAACCGCCGCAAAAAACACCTTTCCTGTTTTTCTGACCATACTCGTTCCCCCTTTGTATTGTTTCGTATCGTAGCTTGCTGTTGTGCAGCCGGATGTTCAATGTGCTGCTGCACCAGTGCAATTCATAATACTTTGACGGGCGTTCCCCCGTGAAACAACGAGCGGTTCTCAGAAGGGCTGATTTCGTGGTGTTCAAAAAAGCATAAACGATAATCTTATCCATGTCAATCGAAAAGTTGTCCGGACATTCACCGTACACAGGCGTAGAAAAAACGCGGACTTAGTGCTCAAAATATTCTTTGGGTTAACAAAGAAAAACTGCGGAGCCGGAGTGATAGTGAGGGAGAAGTTGATGCTCGAGCGCTTAAGCAGAAGTATCCGATTGGTACGCGCTTATTGTTTCTTGTATGTTACTGCCCCGGAACAAATTGCCGTTCCTGATCAGG
>JAJYLM010000166.1 GCA_021787655.1 bacterium | reverse complement strand
CGGTATGCCGAGCTGCCCGATGTTTTCATGAGGTTTTCCCGGGATATGGTGTTCCACTCTGTTTTGATGCCGCCGGGCTGGATCACCACGACATCGATATTGAACTGCCTGAGTTCCATCCTGAGGCAATCGCTGAGACCCTCGACCGCAAACTTCGTTGCATGGTACCAGGCTCCTCCCGGTTCGCTGATCCTTCCCCCGATGGACGATATATTGATGATCCTTCCCGCCCCCTGCCTGCGCATCTGCGGGAGTACCAGCTGGGTCAGCCGGGCCAGTCCGAAGACGTTGACTTCGAACTGACGACGCGCCTCGGAAATTGGCACGTCCTCCAGTGCGCCGTAGGACCCGTAGCCTGCATTGTTGACCAGAACATCGATACGCTTCTCAGCCGACAGGATTTCCCCGATCCCCCGTTCCATGGAGGAGTCGTCCGTAACGTCCATGGCCAGAAGCCTGACTCCGGCCTTCTTCAGTTCTTCCATCCGTTCCACCCTGCGTGCGGCTCCGTAGACAATGAAGCCTCTCTGGGCCAAAAGCCGTGCTGTCTCCATGCCGATGCCTGAAGACGCACCGGTGATCAGTACCACCTGTCGTTCCATAGACCCTCCTTTTATGAGTTTTTCCTGAGCATGATCCGCTTCAGCTCTTCCCGTGCCCGGGAGATCCGCGATTTTACCGTACCGATGGATATGTCGAGGCTCTCGGCGATTTCCTCGTAGGAAAGCCCGTCCATCTCTTTCATGACGATGACCGCCCTGAGTTTCTGTGACAACCGGGCAAGTGCCCTTTTAACTGAGTTCCTGTCCTGCTGCGATTCAATCGCCCGCTCCGGCGAGGGATCGTCCGACGGCTCGTCCTCGATCTCAGCATCATCGTGCTGCTGGTAGCGGAACAGCGATTCGAGCGATGCCTTGCGTTTATAATCGATGCACGCGTTCACCGCGATCCGGTACAGCCACGTATAGATGGACGCGTTGGGCTTGAAGTTTTTGAGGCTCTGGTACGCCTTCAGAAAAACGTCCTGTGCAATGTCTTCGGCATTGACCGGATCCCCTGTCATATACGTGCACAGACTGTAGATGTTGTCCTGGTAGGCAACGACAAGCTCCCGAAATGCGGAGACATCGCCGTTTTGAAAGCGTTTCAGTATGGCATCGTCATCAACCTTTTTCATAATTTACTTTATTACCGCTATTGCAGGACGTTCAGCGTGCTGACCACGGTGCAGAGAAGAACCACCGACCTGTAATGACAGGATTGTACGGTAAATATAGTATCGCCCGCCGTGTAATGCAAGACAGCGGAAGGCACGTGCAGCCTTTGTTTTTGCACATCTTGTATTATCTTAAGTATAAACCCCGTTGGACAATCTTCCAAGGGTGGATTTCCGCCAATCATCACGGGGCGAAGGGAGAACATGAGAGTACAATGCATGCAGAGCGATGCCCTGGTGCTCGTCGACGTACAAAAGGATTTTTGTCCGGGTGGTTCTCTTGCGGTGCAGTCCGGCGATGCGGTGGTACCGGTCCTGAACGGGTACGTGCGGCTTTTTATGTCGAAGTCCCTGCCGGTGTTTGCCACGCGGGACTGGCATCCGCACAACCATTGTTCTTTTACAGCGTACGGCGGAACCTGGCCCCCGCACTGCGTTCAAAACACTGAAGGCGCACGGTTTCATCCGGACCTGCGTCTCCCCGGAACCGCAGTCATCATTTCAAAGGCAACGACCCCGCAGGAAGAGGCCTACTCAGGATTTCAGGGGACCGATCTTGCTGCCATGCTCCGGAAGCTCGGTGTACGGCGGCTTTTCATCGGAGGGCTTGCGACTGACTACTGTGTCAAGAACACGGTGCTTGATGCGGTTCATGCCGGGTTTACTGCAGTCCTTCTGATGGACGCTATCCGCGGGGTCAACCTGGATCCGCAGGACAGCCAGCGTGCGATCGAGCAGATGCTCGGCGCAGGCGCCTTCGGTATAACCATAGAAGATATCGGACAGCCGGCTCGTGCAGAACAATCCTGACACCTGGCCTGACGCCTGACGAACGGCAGAACAGCGCGGGAAGGTTGTCACCCTTTCGCATATCTGTCTATAATGGTATCCATGAAATCCGAACATCATGAGACCGGAGCACGCATAAAAGAATGGGGCGGCAAACTGCCCGTGCTGCTTGTATATCCCGACACCTACCGTGCAGGCATGAGCAATCTTGCAGTACATGCCCTGTACCGGCTCCTGAACAGCATTGACACAGTTGTGTGCGAACGGTGTTTCTGGAGAAAAGGACAGAAACATCCCGTGTCCCTTGAGAGCCGCAGGCAGGTGAGCGATTTTACCGTGATTGCGTTTTCCGTATCGTTCGAGTCGGATTTCATCAATGTCGTTGATTTTCTCGCGGCATCAGGCATCGAAGTCTTCGCATCAAAGAGAACGCACGGCGTGCTGGTGATTGCCGGAGGCATTGCCGTGACCCTGAACCCTGAACCGATTGCGGATTTTATGGATGCCTGCGTCATCGGTGAGGCAGAGGGTGTTACCGAGCGGATTATGGAGACCATTCACGCTGGCATCGATGCAGGGGCCGGCAGGCCGCAGATCCTTGCACAGCTCGATCATCTCGACGGTGTCTATGTGCCTTCCCTGTACCGGGTCACCTATGCTCCCGATGGTTCGATTGAACGGATCGAGCACCGGTCGTCGCCCGGGAAAAAGGTCAAGCGCCATACAGTACGTCAGCTTGTCCGGGGAGCTTCGACGACTGTCTACACCAGCGATACCGCGTTTTCCGGCATGCACCTGCAGGAGGTCTCCCGCGGGTGTGGTTACCGGTGCAGGTTTTGCATTTCCGGTTATGCCTATCTCCCGCCGCGCACCGTTGACCTTGATGCGCTGAAAAACGACCTGTCGGACCTGCCTGCTTCGGTGACCAGGGTCGGCGTGGTGAGCCCCATGGTAACGGACTATCCGGACCTGCACGGCCTCCTTGAGTTTATCCACGCGTGCGGTCTCAAGGCGTCACTGTCGTCGCTGCGCGCCGACAAGCTCAGTTATTCCGATCTGAATGCCGTCGACATTTCGACGGATCAGTTCTCCGTTGCCATAGCGCCTGAGGCGGGGACCCAGCGGCTCAGGCGGGTTCTCAATAAAGATGTCACGGACGAGCAGATACTCGGTGCTGCGGATTTCCTTGGCAGGCGCAGGGTCAACACCTTAAAACTGTATTTCCTGATTGGCTTGCCGCAGGAGACCGATGAGGACATAGCCGCAATAGCCCGGCTGGCAGTGCAGGTCCGGCACAGGTTGAGGGCGGGGAAGGGCAGGGTGATCGTCAGTATCAATCCCCTGATACCAAAGCCGTTTACCCCGTTCCAGTGGCTGCCGCTGATCAGGCCGGAAGAGGTGAAGGCCAAACTGGGCATCATCAGAACAGCGTTGAAATCCAGCGGTATCACGATCGAATGGGAGAAGCATTACCTGCTGCAGGCGGTCCTTTCCCGGGGTGACCGCCGGCTTTCCGGGCTTCTCCTGCATTTGGCAGCATCGCAGAAGTCCATACGCCTCGGTCTCGGGGACAGCGGCACAGACCTCGAATACTATGCCTGGAGACAGCGGCCGAAGGACGAGGTCCTGCCCTGGGATTTTATCCACTACGGGTTTAAGAAAGACTTTTTGCTCCATGAATACGACCTTGGTCTCAAAGGAATCATAACCCCTGTCTGTAGTCCGGATACCTGCAGGCTGTGCGGAATATGCGCTCCATGACATGAACCCTGCCTCCCGGTGCCCGCGGTTTGATTTTTTTGCGGGTATTTGATATTGACAAATAAGGGGGAGTTGTGCCTGGAAAAATCCAGAAAAAAAAGAAGGCAGAGGGGCATCCGGGATCACGCAAAAAAAGAACCACAGGGACATCAGGCTCCGCAGCAGGACGCCGCAGGCGCAGCACAAACAAACAACCAACCCGGAAGAGAGCCGGACCCGCGGTGCCCGGCACGAATCTCTCCCTGGCCGGCGGGCCCGGTGAGACCGGAACACTGTTCCAAGCACTGGCAGATGCGTCCCCGGTCGGTGTCTACCTCATCCAGGACGGAAACATAAAATACGTCAATCGGAAGGCCGCTGATATCCTGGGATACAGGATCGGCGAGATGGTGGACCGCGTGCATCTCAGTGATTTTGTTCCGGCAGAAGACCTTTCCCGTGCACTGCAGACCATCCAGAAACGTATATCCGGTGAAGCAGCAACAACGCACTATGAAGGTAAATTCATCAGGAAGGACGGA
>JAJYLM010000165.1 GCA_021787655.1 bacterium | reverse complement strand
AGGCGCGCCGATCTCAACGGTAAAACCGATCTGGTAAGAGATTATTCAAGACAACGATTCCAAAAAGGGGGCACTCGCCCCCTTTTTTTTACTTTGAATCTTTCCCATGATGAAACTCAAGAGTAAAGATTCAAAATTCAAGATAATAGTTAAAAAAACTAAAGACTAATACTTCAAAACTAAAGAGTAAACATCCTCGGTGGTATTTTTCTTTTAATATTGAATCTTTAATATTTAATTTTGAATAGTGAATCTTTTCCCAGGGAGGGGGCGTGACTTAACGCCTATGGAAGTACTTTTCTATTTCAGTACTTGACAGAAGAAATACGAAAGGTCTGCCGTGCGGGCAGTTAAGGGGAATGTTGAGCTCATCGAGCTGGGCAAACAGTGCCTTCATCTTTTCAACCGGAAGATAGTCGCCTGCCCTGACAGCGCTCTTGCATGCAACATCAGCCATGATTCTGTACAAAGGGTCTGTTTTCTGGTCAGCCGTAAGCTCCGTGTGGCTTGAGCCGTCAACGTTCATGCTGTTGTCCATGACCTCCATCAGGGACAATGGCGTAAACACCGTGCCTGCAGGTATGGCATTCACCGTGACGCTGCTGGTTCCGATGGTGAGTCCATAGCCTATTGCCTCCAGTGATGTGTGCAGTTCGGCGAGTATGCTCATTCTGTGCTCGTTCAAAAAGATTTCCTGCGGGACAGTCAGAAACTGGGACTTTCTTTGTTTGACAGTCGAGTTTCTCAGGAGCTGTTCGAACAGGATTCTTTCATGCATGGCGTGCTGATCGATCAGTACGAGACTGTCCGGTGCTGAGGCGACGATGTACGTCGCATTGAACTGCGCATAGATGCTCAACGAGGAGAACTCACCCTTGTTGAGCATGGTCTGCTGGAGATCCGGTTCGCGGGGAAGGGCAGTACCAGAGCCCTGGGTACGCGCAGAAAAAAGCGTCCGGTGCGACCCCGATGCTCCAAAGCCGCTCATGCCGTTCGTCGTTTGTTGATGTCTTGCCCTGTATGATTCTGCCGCTTCTTTTATCTCATCCCGGTAGGCAGCAGTACCGGGTATAGTATCTGCAGATAAATAGGAGATGGCCCGCTTGTTGATGGCATCGTGGACAGCACTTCCGACGGCATCGTAGACCATGGATTTGTCTGCAAATTTGACCGCTGTTTTTGTCGGGTTGATATTGACGTCGAGAAAGTGATGCGGCAGGCTGATATCAAGGACTGCGAATGGGTACCGTCCCTTCTGCAGGCTGGTCGAGTAGGCGTTGGTTATCGTATAGTTCAATGATTTGTCGATAATGTACCTGCCGTTGACAAAAAGGTACATCCACCGTGAGGAGTTCAGGGTATAATCCGGGTCCGATACGTAGCCCTGGACCTTGATGATACTGTTGTCAAACAGCACCTTGTAAAGCTTGCCCTTGAGTTCCTGGTCATATCGGAGTATTGCACGTGCCTCGAGCGATGCAGCCTGTATCGTGAAGACCTCTTTTGCGTTGTGCACGAGCCGTAGAGCGGTGTTCGGGTATCCGAACACAAACCGGTCGATCACGTCGAGACAAGCCCGGTATTCCGACTGCGGTGAACCTAAGAATTTTTTTCTCGCCGGCGTGTTGAAAAAAAGGTTTGATACGGTAATCGTTGTACCTGTATCGTGTGCTGTTTTCGCTGTGCTGACGATATCGCCTCCGCGGACACTGAGAACCATGCCCGTATCGGCGTTTTTGTGGCGGGTGACGATTTCAAGCTCTGCTATGACACCGATACTGTACAGTGCTTCGCCCCTGAAACCGAGGGTCGCAATGTTGTAGAGATCATTTTCAGTGGCAAGCTTGCTGGTCGCATGCCTCTGGATAGCAAGGCCGATGTCTTCCGGCAGCATACCGCTGCCATTGTCCTGGACTCGGATGAAATCTATTCCCCCGTTTTTGAGCTCTATCGTGATTGTATCGGCACCGGCATCAACCGCGTTTTCAAGCAGTTCTTTGACGATCGAGGCAGGTCTCTCTATGACCTCTCCTGCTGCAATCTTGCTCACCAGCTCGTCTGGCAGTTTATGTATAATCCCCATGGTATCCCCGGTATCCTCCGAAACATAGTTTCAACATTATGTGGTTGTTCTCACTATAGCCGCTTGGAGCGCATTTTTCAATTGTTCTGTTGTAATTTATATCAGGCATGCTATCCTGCCTGAGAAAGATTCCGGTACATGAGGGGAGGACGAAGGCCGTTGTATGAAGGCACATATTGAATCGTTAGTTGAATATATGCAGTATCTGAAAGAGCTCGGTTACGAAGGGTTTCCCCTCTCTTCTCAACCGCAGGAACAGAAGACCGTACCGGTAAGCATACAGACCGACGATAAAAAAATATCTCTGGAAAACATACGGCTTGCCGTCGAGGAGTGCAAAAAATGCCGGCTTGCTGGAATGAGAACGCACGCTGTTCCCGGCGAAGGCAATTATAACCCCCAGCTCATGTTTATCGGCGAGGCGCCCGGGTATGATGAAGACCAGCAGGGGAGGCCTTTTGTCGGAAGGGCAGGCAGGCTCCTGACCGATATCATCAAGGCAATGGGAATGACCCGGGAAGAGGTGTTCATAGCGAATGTCATCAAGTGCAGGCCGCCTGATAACAGGGAACCCATGAGCGATGAGATTGCAGCGTGTTCCCCGTATTTGTTCCGTCAGATAGACACTCTCCAGCCAAGGCTTATCGTCACACTCGGCAGGTATTCGACGACCACCATTCTCGGACTTCAGGAACAGACCAGGATGTCCGACCTGCGGGGACGATTTTTTGTCTTTCGGGGTGTGAAAGTCATGCCGACGTATCATCCTGCCTATCTTCTCCGCAATGAAAAAGACAAGAAGCTTGTCTGGAACGATATGAAGCTTGTTCTGCAGGAGCTGGGCAGGCCTGTTCCACCCGCGAAAGTACGCTGACTTTTTTACCTATAATTTTCGTGATAAAATAAGTTGAAATGATTTCATAACGTGTATATATATAGGTTATTCTGTTTTCAAGAAGCGCGGGGGCGTTCCCGGACAGGATAAAAATTTTAAGAAAGGATTTTCGACTATGAAAGAAAATCTCGTCATAAAAATTTTTAAGCCGCATCTTGTTGAAGGGGAATTGAAACAGGGTAAAGACATCGGGATCAGGGTCGATGAGACATTGCTTCAGGATGCAACGGGTACCATGGCTGCACTGCAATTCGAGGCAATGGGCATACCGAAGGTAAAAGTACGACGGGCATTTGCGTTCGTGGATCATAACATGCTCCAGACCGGATTCCAGAATGCAGATGATCACCGTTTTCTTCAGACATTTTCCAACAAATACGGATTGTATTTCTCCAAACCGGGCAATGGTATATGCCATCAGGTGTATCTTGAGAGATTCTCGAAACCGGGTACCGTGCTGCTCGGCGCAGACAGCCATACACCCAATGCCGGTGCAATAGGAATGATAGCGATCGGTGCTGGCGGGCTCGATGTCGCCGTCGCTATGGCCGGCATGCCGTATTATACGAAGATGCCTGCTGTTGTGCAGGTCAAACTCAGCGGCAAGTTGAAACCATGGGTAGCATCGAAGGACATCATGTTCGAGCTCCTGCGCAGATTGTCGGTGAAGGGCGGGATAGGCAAGATCTTCGAATTTGGCGGGGATGGTGTGGCGACATTATCCGTTCCCGAACGTGCAACAATTGCCAATCTCGGTGCTGAACTTGGTGCCACAACCTCCATCTTCCCGTCGGACAAACGGGTGCTCGAATACTTCAAACTCCAGAAAAGGGAAAAAGATTTTAGACCGTTTGCAGCAGACCCGGATGCAGTTTACGACGAGGTCATAGAAATAGCGCTCGATACGCTCCAGCCCATGGTCGCAAAGCCGTCCATGCCGGACAAAGTGGTCCCGATCACAGAAGAGGAGGGCAAGGAGGTCAGGCAGGTCTGTATAGGGAGCTGCAATAATTCATCGTACGATGACCTCATGCTGGTCGGTGCGATGTTGAAAGGCAAGAAGGTACATCCTGATGTCAGCCTAACTATTACGCCGGGATCGAAACAGGTATTCGAAATGGTCACTGCATCTGGTGCTTTGCAGCACATGATCAGTGCCGGTGCGCGTATCCTCGAGGCTGCGTGCGGACCATGTATAGGTATGGGGCAGGCACCACCATCAGGTTCTGTTTCAATCAGGACAATGAACCGGAACTTTCTCGGCAGAAGCGGAACACCGGATGACAGGGTTTATCTTGCCAATCCGTATGTTGCAACGGCA
>JAJYLM010000164.1 GCA_021787655.1 bacterium | reverse complement strand
CTCCATCTGCGAGATCGCGTATCTCAAGCAATATTGGGACGATCATCCGCAGGATCACGCCCGGATAGTCAAATATCTCAGGGACGGCCAGCTGCGGATCGTCGGAGGAGGCATGTCAAGCCCGGATACAAACCTGCCGACCGGAGAAGCACTGATCATGGATTGGTTCTACGGCAACCTGTGGGTCAATTCCATCGCCGGTATCAAGCCCGTGACAGCATGGCAGCCGGACAGCTTCGGCCATGGGTCAAGTCTTCCGGATATTCTGTCATCGCTGGGGTACAGGTACGTCGGCTTTTCGAGGATACCCGGAGATGCTGAAACGGCCCAGTGGTACTATACGGCCCCCCCGACGCCCGGCAGCTTCGCAGCAACGCTTTCACAGACCGGCTCCCTGGATTTTGTCTGGAAAGGCCTGGGCGGCGGCGAGGTGCTGGCGCACTTCCTGCGGGGAGGCTACGGCGACGGCGATGTTCTGTACACCACCCCGTTGACACCGACTGCCATCGACGCTACGTTCAGCAGCCTCGTTGATCAGCTCAGGCCGGTTTCGCCGACGGGCTACATGTTTGTACCCGTTGGTTCAGATTTCATGTCCCCGGACAAGAACCTTCCCGGGGAGATAGCAGTATGGGATTCGACGATGTATCAATCCACCGGTGTTTACGTGACCATAGCGACGTTCGAGGATTATATGAAGCTCGTTTCGTTTCATTTGAACAAGGTGCCGGTGTATGCAGTGAATCTTAATCCCTATTTCACCGGTTACTATGGCTCCCGTCCCCGGCTGAAAAAACTCGCACGGCAAGTGACCTACGGCCTTGAAGCAGCACAGCTGTATTCGGTCATTGCAGAAAAGGCAGGGTACTCCTACCCGTCCGGCGATTTTACCAATATATGGGAGTTGTTCCTCAGGTCGGACCACCATGACTTTATACCAGGCACGAGTACCGACTATGTTTATTCCAATGAGCAGCTGCCGCTGCTCCTGAATTCGTTGATTACATCGACCGCACTGGAACAGTCTGCGACATCCTTTATCGCCCAGTCCGTCAACACGGCTTCGATGACCGGCATTCCGGTTATCGTCTTTAACCCTTCGGGGTTTGTCCGCTCAGACGTCGCCACGGTCTCCCTGTCGTTTCCCGCTGCTGGTGTCAAGACCATCGGCATGAAAAATCAGATGGGCGACAGTGTTCCCTCGCAGGTTGTCACGGGCACGACCTACGGTGACGGCAGCTACCAGCAGGCAACCGTCGCGTTCTCCACCGGTTACCTGCCGCCGCTCGGCTATGCAACGTTCACCGCGGTGACCAATGCCGCTCCGGCCGGAGGTGGGGTCGCCGAGTCGACGGACGCTCAGGGTGATATCATCCTGAAAAACCCGTACGAGGTCCTTGTCCTCGGCAAGAGTGCAGGGTACGCGATTGTTTACCTTATGGATCGTGCAACGTCCGCACAGCTGATCACCGGGCCGTCGAACGACATCGTCTATTACGATGACAATGGGGACCTCTGGTCTATCGGGTCCGAGCCGGATGCAGCGGTTATAACAAAAAATGGCATCTTCGCACCGGAGTACGCATTGTCACAGACGGGTTCCAGCACTGCCACGGTAACGGCAGCCGGCCCGCTGTACACCGAGGTGCAGGTGCAGACAGCCGGCCCGTACGGACTTGTTACCAGAACATACACCATGTACTCGACCATGCCGCGGATAGACCTGTCGACAACGCTTGCAGCACCGGCGGGGACAACTGTTGCAGCGGTCTTCAGCACATCCATCGTCAACGGCGCCGACAGCCTGGCAGTTCCCTACGGTATCCAGCAGGAGCCGTTCCAGTCCGCGTACACGCCGTCCTTCTGGCCGGGCGTGGAATGGGCAGACCTGTTCAGTCCGGGAACCGGCGCAGGAATGGCGCTCTTCGATCTGGGTAATGAAATGTGGTCGTTCGATGCGCAGGGAGACATCGTGCTCGGACTGGTAAGAAATCCCCTGGTCATCGGCGGGAGCTGTGAAGACAAGGGGTTGTGTGCAAGCGACAACGATACCCATACCCTCAACTATGCAATCCTGGAACACGCGTCCGGTGCATTTTTTACGCCGGAGGGATACGCGTTCAGCGCACCGCTGAGCGCCGTGGCCACCACCAGCCACACCGGCAGCCTCCCGTTGTCGTTCAGCCTTGCATCAACCGGCACCAATGCGCTGATAACGGCGGTGAAGGAATCGAAAAACAACAACGGCATCGTTCTCCGGCTGTTCAGGCTTACACCGGCCCCTGCACAGGTGAGCGTCGATTATTCGGGCAGTGCCGGAGGCACGGTCATCACCGACAGCTATGAAACCCCGGTCGGCAAGCCTGTCATAACCGGCTCAACCATCGGTGTGGATATGACCGGTACCATAACGACGCTGTTCATCCCGGGAAAGTAATTTTGCTGCACGGCAAAATTGTCTTTCGTGCGCTCAGGGGCAGATGAAGGTTTGAATATCTTGTTCCAGAAAAAATAACATGATTGATAATAAGAACACACGGATGGTGGTGCTCGTTGCTGTCGGATTTGCGGTTCTGAATATTGTTCTTTCCCTTCGTTACCTGGGAGTTGTCATGTTCGATCAGGATCCGTGGATAGCGCTCTACGGCGCTCAAAGGATCCTCGAAGGACAGCTCCTTTATAAAAACTTCTTTGATTTTGTAACACCGGGAACGGATTATCTGCTTGCAGGCATTTTTTATATCTTCGGATTAAAATTAACCGTCGCTCATCTCGCGGTTATACTCTCAAATGCGGCAGTAACCGCTATCGTCGTATTCATATCTTTTGATATCATCAAAAACACATGGCTGCGCTTGCTGCCCGGTCTCCTGTTTTTCCTGTATTCGTCGAATGTTTATTATGTCAGCCATCATTGGTTCATTCTGCTGCCGGTGATCCTTGCGTTATCTTCCGGAATAAAGATCATTACCATCAATTCGGCTCAACCCAGGAGATGGTTTTTTACGGGTCTTGCAACAGCAGGTGCATTCTTATTTATCCAGAGTATAGGGGTTACACTCTTTGGAATGATACTGCTCTTTATTGTTTGGTACTGTGCGGGAAGTCCTGCACGCTCCGGCAATACCGGGATAAATCCCAACGGAAATCGCGATTTTCATACTAAGGAGAAAAGCAGCCCCGGAAAATCTTATAACAGAGGAATTTTAATCAACAGTTTGATGTATTATATCTCCGGATTTCTGTTCCCCATAACCATTGTTGTAATCCTCTTTACCCTGTCGGGCAGTCTTCATGCGTTTCTTTATGATGCGTTTATCTGGCCATTCTCACATTACCGGGCAATTAATCTGTCAACCCCTTCAGATGTTCTGAAACTCTGGATTAAAGAACTTTCAAGCGAGGGGATAGTGTTGGGCATGATCTACAGTCTGGTCGCATATTCCGGTTTGATAGCGTCATTCGTGGTTTGTATGTATGCTGCGGTCCATACAAAGAAAAACAAGACAGAAGGATTGGCGCTGCTCGCATTTGTATCATTTTTCAGTACAGGGGTTATTGCCGGTCTTTTGCCAAATCCACCTGCATTTCATTTAATGGTTTTTGTGCCGGTATATCTGATGGTCATTATTACGAGTATCGAATATTTTCCTTTCCTTGAAGGTCGCAGGGTTCTGAAAATCGGCATAGCTGCCTATTTCATTGTCGTTACACTCCTTTTTTTTTACAACACAGGCAGGTTTGTCAAGGCATACTATAGCAAGGAAAATTCGTTAGAGGTGTTTCATACGCCGATAGGGAACGTTAAGATGTACAAACAGTACAGGGATTTTCCCTATGACGTTTCGTATCCCTATCCACTGATAAAAAACCTCACTATTAAACTACCGAAGCACATCTTTGTGTTCTACTGGACTCCATCCATATATATGCTGACGGGCACGGATAACCCTACACCGCTCGATACCTATATGCCCAACTATAACACAGCGGATCAGGCAGAGGATATAATACAGGCATTAAAGTCGGACCGTACAAAAATTGTGATCGTTGACGACAGGTTGCCTTTTTTAAAAAAGGTGGGATGGTTTGTTCATAACAAAAAGATGCTTTCTGCTGACAATCCATTGATACGTTTTGTTGACCGCCATTATTGTCTGGAGAAGGTTGTCTACGGATTTAAAATCTACAGATTGAACCGAAGTACACGCGAACGAAGCAAGCCCTCTGCGGGAGGGAACGCCCGTGCCTGCCCGGGCGTTAAAGAGGTCCTACACAGATTTTTTCGCGGTGGCCACGAGCCATCTGTAGATCCGCAGCATCTCTTCGTCCATCCTTTCGGGAT
>JAJYLM010000015.1 GCA_021787655.1 bacterium | reverse complement strand
CTTCCTTCATCATTTTCGTAATAATATTTCTGGATTCCCACTGGAGTTTGCCCCGTACTTGATACGGGGTGGGAATGACAGAAAACTGGCAAAGCCAACTCTCCATAACCACCGTCAAAGACGGTGGGTTTCTACGTTAATCTAAATCGTGCCTGCGGATGGCAGCAGAGGCTGATCACTGTGTTCAACCGCTCTGCCCAACCACCGGTGCCCGTGAAACCCGCCGGCAGTTGCATCCGGCCCCTGTTTATGTAATCCTTGATCCAAGGAGGGTCATATGAAAAAACATATCGCGGCTGGCTTCGTACTGGTTGCCCTGGCGTTTGCCGGATGTTCGAGCAGTTCATCATCACCTTCAGGACCGGTTGTCTACTTTCAACCGCAGCAGACATCGTCAGGTCTTGTGTACCGGTCGATACCGTTTCCCAATAATCTCTATATCTCAGGCAAAACCTACAGCTCCGGGGCTTTCAATGCTATCGCTCCTGCCACGGACCCGAACCTCGCTTCACGGACAGCGCTCAATAACATGCTGATCCCGATGATGAACAAGATCGACGGTTTCGGCACATCGAGCGCCGTCTTGTTCAGTCTGTCCGGCACGGTCGATATGTCCACGCTGCCGCAGACGGTCCAGGCCTCGGTACAACCGACAGCGAGCGCGTTCATCATCGACATCGATCAAGCATCGCCGGATTACGGCAAAATGACGCCCGCGGTCTTCGAATTTACCACAACGTCATACAACGGCACCGAGATACTCGACACCCTCGGCATCAAGCCCGCATACGGTTATCCGCTGCAGCAGGCGACCAGGTATGCCGTCGTCATTACGACAAAGGTCAAAGGACTCAATCATGGTCCCCTTTCACCGGATGCTGATTTCACTGCAATCAAAACATCTTCCACCCTGTCAGATCCATTGCTTGAGCAGGCACGGCAGTTATATGCACCGATGTTTTCTATCCTTTCGAAACCACCGTACAACCTCGGGTACAATGACATTGCAGGTGCGACGGTGTTTACGACCGAACAGATAACGCCGGTCTTGCAGGACATCATGACGCAGCTCTCAGCAACACCACTGCCAGTACCCTACTTCTCGTCAACGACCGAGCTGTCCACCATCACCCCGCAAACGACCTTTTCCTACACGACCGGTGAGTTCTCGTCACCAGACTACCTGCCGGATCCCGTATCCGGTTCGATACAGGTCGATGCTGCAAACGGCGCACCGATCGTCCAGAGCTGGGAAACCCTGTATTTTTCTGTCACTGTTCCCGTTTCCGCCCCTCCTCCGGGCGGCTACCCTGTTGCCATCGTACAGCACGGACTGGGCAGCGACCGGGCACAGATCATCCTCTCTGTTGCAGACCAGTTTGCGCAGCACGGTATAGCGTGCATCAGCATCAATGCAGTCGACCATGGAGACAGGACACCCACGGGTACTGATGCCACGACTGACTTTCTTAATTTCACCGCTCCTTTCGCCATCCGCGACCATTTTATACAGACGGTCACGGACCTCGTCCAGCTCTCGCGGCTGCTCCAGAGTCCTACGCTTACGACCTGGCTATCGGCGAACATGGGAAGACCCATTGCGTTCAATACGACCAACGATGCCAACCCAAGTTCCTACATAGGACAGTCGCTGGGCGGCATCATCGGAAGCTTTTATATCAGTGTTGCTCCCTACACCAGGAACGCGGTGATCAACGTCGGGGGAGGCGAGTTGTCATCGCTGCTGATGAATTCCCCGGTCATCTACACGCAATTTATGCCCCTTATATCGGCCATCCTTGCACTGCCCTCATGGATCACACCCTCGGTCGTTACGGATGAAGTGGCCATGTTCCAGGCCTTGATCGACCCCGGCGACCCTATCAATTACGCCCGTTTTGCGATCCGCCAGCCGCTCTCGGCGCTTGGCTTCACAAAACAGGTCCTGTTCCAGATGGCTGACCTTGACCAGCTTGTTCCGCACATCTCCACTGAAGGCGAAGCCACGGCAATGGGCATCACCGGCATATCGAGGGGGGACACAAACCCGATCATCATCCTTCCCTTCTTTACGTTTACGACGTATACGGCTCCGGCAGCCATGAACGGCATCTTCCAGTTCTACGGTACACATGGCATGCTGAACACCCCGACGGATACCGTTTATCTTGAAGAGACGTATCCGTTCGCGAAGCTTGCCAACCCGATCAACATAACGAATCCGATGATCAAGGTCCAGGATCAGGCCGCTGATTTTCTGACAACGGGTACCATTATCAATCCCTACGCTCCGTAGGAGTGCAGGACAGAAGCGAAAGGAGATTGTCATGACCGAACAAAAAGAAGGGACCATCTCGCGGGAGGTTCGGGGAAACATCTTTCTCATCGGCATCAACCGTCCCGCAAAACGTAACGCCTTTACCTGGTCGATGCTCACCGAGCTGAGCGCCGCATATACCGAGTATGAGCAGGACCCGAACCTCCGGTGCGCTGTGGTCTTCGGCCACGGCGACCATTTCACGTCGGGCCTCGACCTTGCAGACGTCGGACCCAGGGTCCAGCAAGGTCAATCCTTTATCAGCAAGGACATGATCGACCCATGGGCGCTGTACGGGAAAGCGCGCACCAAGCCGCTGATCTGCGCCATCAGGGGCTACTGCATGACCGTGGGTATAGAACTGTCGCTTGCCGCTGACATCATCATAGCTGCGTCGGACGCGAAGTTTCTCCAGATAGAGATAAAGCGCGGCATCTATCCGTTCGGTGGGGCGACGATCCGGATGGTACAGGCAGCGGGCTGGGGAAACGCCATGCGCTACCTGCTTACCGGAGACGAGATAAGCGCACCGGAGGCAGAGCGTATCGGGCTGGTGCAGGAGATGACGGCCCCGGGCAGCGAACTCGGACGCGCACTGGAGATCGCGCAAACGATTGCACAGCAGGCGCCGCTCGGCGTTCAGGCAACGCTGGCATCGGCACGGATCGCGGTCAACCAGGGTGTCGAAGCCGCTGCAGCGGATCTTGTGCCCCGGGTCATGAAGCTCATGAACACACAGGATGCCAAAGAAGGACTCATGGCGATGCTTGAAAAACGTCCGGGCCGGTTTACGGGCAAATAACCCTGACGAACAACCTTCTGTTCGGATCAATCTGCCGGCGTGTATGCTGATATGAATGTGCGTCCGTGCTCTATGCCGGCACGGTATGCTTCCTGCAAGAGCGCCTTGTTCGTCGTTGCCCTGCCAATCCGCAGGCCTTCGGGAGGTGCTATCTCACGCACCCGTACGCCGGGCGGCGGGTTGTTGATGAATTGTACGGCCTTCATGTAAGAAACAGGCCTGTCCTTCAGTGCCCTGCCAAGCATGCCGTGCTTCCTGAAGAGAAGGGGATAAAGAAATGCAGCCTTGCCCGGTTTCTTGACGTAGCCCGAAGGACGCGTCCGCAGGACCGTAATATCTGTGGCACCCCGGTTGAACGCCTCGATGACCGGGATAGAATCAGCCACGCCGCCGTCCGTCGCCCTCTGACCTTCGATCGTGTGAACGGTCCTGTAAAAAAACGGTACCGATGACGATACCTTGATGTAGTGTGCCACGGTGTCCTCGTCCGGTGTCAGATACATCGGCTTACCCGTTTCCAGGGACGTCACCACCACGATAAATTCCCTTCCCTGCTGACGCAGGCGCGCAAACAGGTCCCGGGTATCGATGGGATACTCCCTCATGCTGGCGTCCCAGAGCCAGTCGATGTCCATAAAGTGGCCGCCGCGCAAAAACTTCCGGGCATTGATAAAATCAGGGGTCGTGGAAAGATTAATATTGACGTCATAATTCCTGTCGTACTGTCCCGCAAGGTGTGAAGCAAGGTTGCACGCACCTGCGGAGACACCGATGTACAGGGTAAAGGGATCAAAACCGGCTTTGCCGAATGCGTGGAGCACACCGGCCGTAAACAATCCCCGCATGCCGCCGCCTTCCACGACGAGCGCAGATTTGCCGGCTTTCCTGTTCATCATCAGCGATCCTCCCGTGTGCCGATCAGCAGCCATGATACGTGGTGGTGTACCTCACCGGTAACGCGCGGTTCGTGATAATCATGCTCCTCAAGCGACCGCACCGTCAGGAATGCGAAATCCTGCACAAGCTCGTCCCTGGTGCAGAAATGCAGGTACACGTTATCTTCATAAGAATTGCGTTCTCCCGGTACTGCCCTGCCCTTTGCATAGTGCTCGGGGTCGTTGACCGAAAGCGTGCTGAGCATCAGCAGGCCGCCGCGCCTGAGCACCCGGGCAGCCATCTTCCGGAGAGCGTCTCTCTGTTCCGGGTGCAGGATCTGGTAGAGATTGGAAATAAAGACGATATCGAACTGCTGTGCTCCGAGACTGGTAAAGTCCATGCGCTGAAACTGAATATTCTGCTTCCCGGTTTCGGCTGCCCTGGCTGTTCCCATTGCTATGGATCTTTCAGAGACGTCGATGCCGAGAATCCGGCACGGCATGAAACCGGATATGAAAAAAGCATCCCTCCCGTAACCGCAGCCGATATCGAGCAGAAACGGCACTGAAGGTACCGGCTTCGCGGATGTCAGATAGTTTACCGCAGCGACCGCCAGTATGCCTGGTTCATTGCCCCATAATTGTCCGGACTGCCTGTATTGATCGTCCCATGTCATAGTATGATTGTGTTCTGCTCCTGTTCAACCACGGTCTGGAGTAACATACTCCTGACCGGAATTGCAATAACAAGGGCAGGTGCAGTACCGGGTTCACCATCAATGCGGTCTGCAGTTACCCGCGGATTTTACGACGGGAAATCCGTTCAAAAATCTCCCTGGTCCTGCGGGACGGTTCTATGCCGAGGGTCCTGATCAGGACTGCTGCACAGCGTCTGTACAGTGCAGCGGCCGCCGGGCGGCGTCCCATGGAGTGATACAGCAGCATCAGACGCTGATAAAAAAGCTCTTTTCGTTCGTCTGCGTTCAGGCCTTTCTCGTAGACCGTTACTGCCCGGTCACGGTCCCCTTTTTTTTCATAATAGGCGCCGAGCATTTCGACGATTGCCGTAAAGCGGTCCCTCAGCGTCTCGCGAAAACCGATTGCCCACGGCGGCAGTGGTTCCTGAGCGAAAAAATCACCTTGGTACAGCCGCAGCATGCGGCTGCCCAGATCCCGGATCCTGGCATGCCGGTCTGCCGGTTTGATCGATGGATCCAGTCCCTGCAGCAGCGCTTCCAGCCTTGTACCTATCTCGCCGAACGCCTGAACATCCAGCCAGCACACCTTCGGATTGATCATGAGCCTGCCTGCCTCAGCAAGCACAGCATCCCCCGTGCCCAGCAGCTTTCTCAGTCTGTGGATCGTCACGTCCAGCGTCTGGTGTGCGTAATCTCCCGGCGCATCTGGCCATAACACACTGCTGATGGAGTCAAAATCAACGGATCTGTCATAGTGGGAAATCAGTAACTGCAGCAGTTCAAGCAGCTTGCCGTGGGTATTCTTTGACCATGGAAGAATCACATTATCAGCAAGTATCCGCATATTGCCCATGGTGGAAATCTTTAATCTCCATGGCCAGTTTTCACACTCGACAGGTGGTCTTTCAGGCATTAATCCCAGATCATGGATTATGCTTTTTACGTATTCAACTTCTATATTATGCTCCAGCGCTGCGAGATATAGTTGAGTTACCATGGATCCCCCAACAAAATATACAATTCGCATCCCATATTTCTTGCTCAGCACGATAGCGTTCCTTAGTTCTTTAATACCTCTCTCTTTAGAACTTTTTTTATTTAATAACCAGAAAGCATGTGTACAATACGCCAAGAACTTAAGAGAATTACTTTTCATCCGCTGTGCAATCATCAACCCTAGTCTATAATATTTCTCTGATTCTTTAAGATTTCCACTTGTGTAAAGAACTTGGGATAATGAGAGGAGACATAACCCTTGAGCAAACGGAATATGTGCCTTTTGAGATAAGACAAGTGAATTTTTAATCTTTTCCACGGCCAGTAAAGTATTACCTTGAAGATAATCAACATATCCTGACAGCGTATCAAACTGAATTACATGGAGAGCATTTGCCCGGTTTACCTTTGAAGCCATCTTCTGCAAGGAAGCTTGAGTTGAATGTATATCTCCTATACCTAAGTAGAAGTAAACAGCCTGGACAATGATCATATGATCGAGAAAATGAACGCCATATCTGTCTGAGATCTCTAATCCATCATAGACGGTGCGGAGGCATTTCTCCTGATTCCCGAGATGTCTATAATAACCGGCAGTATACATCTTGAGCATCAATTGCGATTTTATAGATGACGATTTCATTGACTCATGAATCATCGCAAGAAGTATTCCAACCTTTTTTACATTTCCTGTCCATGAATAATATTGTGTTACCGAAAAAATATAATAGACACGCTGTTCAGGATCCCGAATATATTTTAAAAGTTTAAGTGTACGATCAGCCCAAGCTCGAAGATGAGGATGAAACGGATTGTAATGTATCAGGGCATACACCATCAAACTCAGGACACGGGTTTCGATTTCTCTTGATGGAAATTTGCCATGCGTTTTCATGATGCCTTCCATTCTGTGAATCCATTTTCTTATCGGCACAAAATTTCCATACTCGTATATAAACGTTTCAATAATTCCGCACCAGGCAAGGTAAAGCCCATCTGCACCTGTTTTATTGCTGAGAAATATATTATAGGCCATCTCAAAATATGACCTTGCCTGGACCGGATTTAAAACTGCTGAGGCTTCACCAAGCCAGTACAGAAGCCATGGATCATAATTGATAATTTCACCGGGCAGCCTCCTTATCCATGTTTCGAGAAGCTTATTCCTTCCCTGTGATATCAGATTTTTGGCATTGACCTTGATACTATATCCTATGTGATTCCACGCCTTCGCCTGAAAAAAAAGTTCCAGTGCTTGTTCATCTTTATTATTCTCCTGAAGAATTGTCGCTGCTTGTATGAGAAGCTGGTTCCGCTGTGATTCACTGAAAAATTCCTTTGCTTTGAAGACAAGAAAATCTCTGAACAAGTCGTGATATTGATAGAATAAGTTCTGCCGTAAAATCGTAAAGTAATGTGATTTGACAAGATTATCCAACAGTCTTCCGGCCTGATCGTTCCCGGATAATTGCCGGGCCATGACGACTGACATCGAAGGGAATAAGCAGGTCTTGAGTAAGAACATCTGTACATCGGAATCGAGCCTGTTGAAAATCTCTGAAGAAAAGTAATCAAAAATAGATTGATAACCATTCATATTTTCCGGCAGCGTTTTTTCGTCATACTGCTTATAACGCTCCAGCATAAGGATTATCCCGGCAGCCCAGCCATCTGTCCATGTATGCAACTTCTGAACGGCCTCTTGTTGATCGTTGTTCCCTTTGTACCAATGCACGAGATCTTTCACTTCATCGAGTGTAAACTTCACAGACTCATGATCGATAATCTCCATCGCACCATTTACCTGTAAGCGCATCAAGGCTTCCGGAGGCTGGGTTCTGCTTATCACCATAACGCTGCAGTTTTCAGGAACTTGCATCAATACGTCGCCGAGAATAGTATGAAATAACGGGTTGCCGTTGATCTCATGATAATTATCGAATACCAGAACAAATCCCTTTGGCAGCATTGCGAAAAGGTTTTCAAAGTACCGGCGTGCATAAACGTCAATATGAGCAAGATACTCCGGTGTCAGATGCGGAAGCTTGGTACGCTTCGAGGGTGTCAGGTTCTTAATAACGAATCGCAGATAATAAAAAAACGTCGCGGGGTCAGCGTCCGAGCTGTCGAGGTGATACCATGCGTGGGGAACCCTGTTGGACGCCAGGTAACTCGCTACGAGGGTCGTCTTGCCGGCGCCGGGCAGTCCGGTAACCCAGGCACTCTTTTTCTTGCGCGCCTGATCCAGCAGGTGAAACAGCCGTTTCCTGATGACCACATGTTCAGTGACGGGACTTTGCAGTTTAGCAAGAGTCTGGTTGTTCACCCGGCGTAACCTCCGTTCTGGCGCCTACTCCGGGTAACCGGTGATTGCACGGATATTCCCGAACAGCGGCAGCAGTCTCCTGTACATCCTGCGGTAGACCTTCCGGTAAAGTTCATCGTAGATCTCCGCGTTTTCCCTGATCGGCAGGAACGTTTTCTGTACACCGGTCATGGTGTTCACGGCACCGGCAAAATCGGAATACAATTTGAGTCCCACGGCTGCATCGATGGCAGCACCGACGATGGATGTCTCGTTCGTACGGGGACGTTCGACCGGGAGTTTGAAGATGTCAGCTGTGATCTGCAGGATCGAATCGCTCGTGGACCCGCCGCCTGTCGCGCGGATCCCGGTGATCGCCACGCGGTTCTTTTTCTGGGTAAGCTCCCCGCCTTCCCTGAGTGCATAAACCAGTCCCTCGACGATCGACCGGTACAGGTGCGCGCGGGTGTGGATATCGCCGAACCCTATGACCGAGCCCTTCGCAGACGGCGAAAGCTCCGGTCCCGGCGTCCAGTACGGCTGGCAGACCAGGCCCATGGAGCCTGCGGGAACATCCTTCAGGAGCTTTTCAAGCAGCTCCTCGGGACTGACGTTCTTTTCCTGTGCCTGCATCCTTTCCTGGAGACCGAATTCCTCCTTGAACCATGAGACCAGCCACAGTCCTCTCACCACGCTCACCTCGGAATAGAACTGCCCGGGGATGGCAGACGGATAGGGCGGGAGCAAGGGGCGCAGCTCAACGTAACGTTCATTCTGTGTATTGATGGTCGCGGTTGTACCGAAGCTGATGCACGCCCGGTCAGGCGTCAGGCAGCCGGACCCGATCACATCACACGCTTTATCGTTGGATGCGGCAATGAGCGGCAGGCCGGCAGGTATGCCGGTTTCCTGCGATGCCTGCTGCGTGATGCGACCCAGAAGATCCGTGGGCCTGACCAGAGCGGGAAGCTTGTCCTGTTCGATGGGAAAAAGCCGCCACTTCAGGTCGCGTGCACCCGCCCACGATGATTTCTTGACATCGAAGGGGACCGTGCCGATCATGTTGCCATAGGAGTCAGTAAACTCGCCGGTCATCCGGTAGCTGAGGTATCCGGACAGAAACAGCAGCTTATGCGTCTTGTCCCAGATTTCAGGCTGGTTCTGCCGGATCCAGTTCGATCTGCTGTACTGCACCGCATACGCGGCAACCTGGTACAATCCGAGCGCCTTGAGCGCCGGGACCAAAAACCACGGGATGATTCCGTGTGCATTTGCCTTCCTGTTGTCCATCCACACAATGGCAGGCCGCAGGGGCTTGCCGCTGCGGTCGAGGTTCACATACGTGGAACGCTGCGTTGTTATGGTGACTGCGGTGATCCGGCCCTTCAGGCCATTGTTCCCGTCAAGTACAGCCTTGCACGTACGGCACAGCATCTGCCAGTAATACTCCGGCTCCTGTTCTGCCCAGCCCGGGTTTGCGGAGAAGTACGGCTCAATGGGCGTTTTGACAAGACCGTATATCCGTCCCGCAGGATCGACCAGCCCGGCACGGACGGACTGCGTTCCATTGTCTATGGCAAGGATCAACGGGTCGTTGGAAGCCGGAAGCGTGCGGTTTTGGGAGTCGGTGTTCATCGGTTCACCAGCGCATCCTGAAATCAGAGTTTGGGATCCAGTCCCAGGGTACCGCCGGGGTTCATGATGCCGTTGGGATCGAAATGCCTCTTGAGTGCACGGAGGACGTCCATCTGTTCCCTGCCCAGGTAGTTCTCTATCCACGGCGCGAACATCCTGCCGATCCCATGGTGGTGGCTGACGGACCCGCCGTTCGCAACGATCGCATCGACGACCTTGCTGCGGAACCTGAAGAACTCTTCGCTGTCCTTCGGCTTGAGTATCATGATGAAGTACAGGTTCGTTCCCTGGGGATAAAAGTGCGATGCGTGGGTCGTGCAGATGGTCCCGGGCCTGCTCTTGACGAACGACCGGACGCCCTGGTGGAGACGGTGAAGGTTTTCCCAGCTCACGCCGGTCTCGAGGGTATCGATGATGATGCCGTAGTCCAGGAGGTCTTCGCGCATGTGGACGTCCGAATACCTGCCGTGTTCCCACTGCCTGGTAGCATACCCGGTGAGGGACATTGCACCGGCCCTGTGTGCGATCTTCGAGACCTCTTTTTTCACATGCCGCGTATAGCCCTTTTCTCCTTCGACGGTCCCGATGCACAGGCAACGCTTCATGGGCATCAGGCCCCGGAACCTGAGCAATTTGTCGAGCAAACCATCGTTGAAGCCCTTGAGCTTCAGGCCTATCTCCGTTTCCTCAGGGTCGGAGATCCGAAGGACCGCCGGCCTGCCGAACTCCGCCTGAATGATCTCACGCGATGCATTGACCGCAGCCTCCCATGAGGGGAACATGAATGCAAAGCGCTGCCGGTTCTCAGGCATGTACCTGAAGATCTTCAGGGTCACTTCGACAAGGATCCCGTACGCACCTTCGCTGCCTTTCATGATATCGTTCACCTTCGGGCCTGTGGCTGTCCCGGGAATATCGCGGGTCCTGATTATTCCTGCGGGTGTAACATACTCCTGGCTCACGACGATGTCGTACGCATCGCCGTAATACGTTGATGCCTGTCCTGACCCAAGGGCGAGTATCCATCCGCCGACCGATGCCAGCTCGAAGGACTGGGGAAAGTGCCCGCACGTGTACCTGCGTGCTGCGTTGAACAGCCGTGGCGCATCGTTGAGTGCCGCCTCGAAGTCCGGCCCGAGTATGCCGGGCTGGACCACGGCGGTCTGGTTGAGATCATTGATCGACAGGACCTTGTTCATGTGCGTGCCCATGACGAGCACGATACCGCCCTTGTCCGACCGCATACCCAGGACCACGCCCGAACCTGCGCCGTAGGTGATGATCGGAATCTTCTGCCCGTTGCAGTACGCAACGATCCTGGCGACGTCTTCCTTGTTCCGCGGATGGATCACCAGGTCAGGCACCCGGTCCGCAGCCTGCTGCCGCAGGGCGAGGTTTTCGTCCAGGGACTTGCCGTGACCGTATTTGGCCCTGCTGAAATCGTCTGCAGCAACATTCTCCTTCCCGACGATACTGATAAATGCATTGATCTGCGCCTCGCTCAGGCCTGGCTTTTGTTTGAGCACGACCTTTTCATCGCCCCCGGGCTGGCGCTTCTTGAAGTCATCGTCGGTCATGTTGAATTCTTTTTTGAACATCTCGTACCATGCAGCGCTCGGGTGACTGAACTTTTTGGGGTCATACTTAAAAATAGAGCGGTATGTTCCCTCTGCCGGGACGTCTTCCCTCCAGGCCGGCTGGAACTTATTTGATGCTGTCATTATCGGTCTCCTTTATTATGAATCAAGTTATAACTATCAGAGCACGTCATTATCCTCAACAAGTTTCTCACTGAACCCATGCCGCTCCTTGCTTTCCTGTCTGGAAAGAAATGACGCAGGAAAAGCACAGGACATCGTGTGCTTCCGGGAGACTTAAAAAAGCCTTATGGTCCTGCCCTTGTGCAAGCGCAGGGCCTTCTTATAGAGAGCAAAGGCGACAGCGACATCCTGCACCGCGAGGCCCGTCGAGTCGAACACGGTGATGTCCCTGCCGGATATCCTGCCTTTGATTTTTCTGGTCAGGACCTCTCCGATCTCGCCTTGTATCTGATTCATTGCTATCCGCTTTGTCTGGATACCGACATTCA
The DNA here is from genome assembly GCA_021787655.1 of bacterium. Lineage (GTDB taxonomy): Bacteria > JAMCPX01 > JAMCPX01 > JAMCPX01 > JAMCPX01 > JAJYLM01. Next base: position 9,898 of record JAJYLM010000015.1, on the reverse strand, counting down.
CCTCGCCGGAATGAACAGCCTGGCCCCTGTCGTCAAGAAAGACCCTCGCCCTCTTGAGCAGGGCTGGTTCGAGTTCCTGTTTGCCCGGGGCGTCAGCGCCGATTGCATTGATGTGGGTTCCGGGCTTGATCCACCGGTCCATGACAACGGGCTTTCTGGCCGGCGTTGTCGTCGAAATGATATCCGCATCACACGCTTCCTCGATGCTGCACGGCTCAATCGGTAGGTTCGTGACCCGCTGCATGCGGTGCGCAAAGTCCAGGGCTTCCTGCGCTGTCTTTGCACATACCTTGACAAGTTTTATCTTCCGGATCCTCGCTATTGCCGTCATCTGCGCCGCCGCCTGCCTGCCTGCGCCCACGAGACCAAGGACCGAGGCATCCTTCCGCGAGAGGTATTTTGTTGCAACGGCACCGGCGGCGCCTGTTCTCATGTCGGTGAAGTAGGTCGCATCCATAATTGCAACCGGCCTGCCTGTCTCCGGATCGACGAGAACGAACACGGCCATCACGCTCGGAAGTCCGAACCGGCGATTGTTGGCATGGGAATTGACAATCTTGACGCCCGATGCCCCGATCGGCACGATGGAGGCGGGCATTGCCCGCAGATCCCCTGCATACCGGGGATAGTCGAGATAGATCTTTGCAGGCATCTGTACTTTTTTCTGCGCGTGCATCCTGAATGCATATTCCACAGCGTCAAACGTATCGGCAGGCGTCAGAATGGACTTAATACACGCCTGGTTCAGAAACAGTATGTCGACATGCTTCATCCCCTGCTTCATAGTATCTGCTTACTATGATTGCGGCTCTGTGTAAAGGGAGACCGGAGTCCTGCTGCACCGGTTACCGGCACTGTTGATGAATATCCTGATACAGGTCTGCCCAATACCCGGAGGGATTTACCGATCGTTCTGATCGGGTTTCCTGTTCAGATCCCTTCGGTCGAGGCCTGAACGCCGGTCAGGCCTCGACCGTCTGTCCGCGCCTATGCGCCTGTCGGTACTCGACCTTCGCTCGGAACTCACCGGCTTATCAGCGACCCTTCTGTCGGAACCTGACCTGCGATCATCATTGGAACGCCGCTCCTGTTTCTGCCGCCTGTCAGCACCGGCCCGCCGTTCGTCTGACGTCGATCCTGCTGTCATAAGGCACCCCCTCGTGCGTTTCTTTTTGATCCTCTGCGTTATCCTGTGATGCGGTCATTCTTTCGTGCGATCCGAAACACCCGCTCGTTCCCTTATTTTCGCAGCATGACTCTGTGCAACTGCTGTTTCTCGCTGCTCGCCAGGAAAAGCTCCTGCATCGCTGCCTTCGAGGCTTCCGTCGCCTGAAAACCAGGAAACTTCGTCATCGCGGCAATCAATTCGCATCCTTCCTGCAGCGTCATTGTCCTGAGGTTGACGGTGATATCGTACTGTGACGGCGCGTCCCAGTTTTCACTGTACAGGAGGCTTGTCCATTTACCCCTCAGCTCATCCATGTGATACAGGTAAGCAATAGCCTCGTCACGGGTGAACTTCAGCTTCTCACGGGCAAAATCTATGCGCTGTTCCAGGTCGGTAACCAGTTTTACCTTGATAACATGCGAGACGCCCTTCAGCAGGATGTGTCCGCCATTGCCATGATAGATAACGTTGTCGTCCTTGGCCTCCTCGCACAGCGCCGCCTGCACGAAGGACAGATAGTGGAACCTGTTCAGTTCAAGCCCGATACGGTCTTCCATCCTCGGTTTCTGTTCAAGTGCCTCGAGCAGTCTGTCTTCGGATATCCCATACTCGGCTGCAGCATTGATCATGACTTCCCTGCTGAGGGAACGATACCCTAATTTTTTGCTCAGGCATTCCGCAAGTTTTTTTCCGCCACTGAAAGCGCCCCTCGATATCGTGATTATCGGCATGTACCGGCTCCTTTATTCTCCCCTCGAACTGTGAATCTGCTTACAGAAATACGATACTAAAACAATGGTGGGAAATCAATGAATTTCTGCTCTTAAACTGCCTGCTCAGGTCACCGGAGCCACACACCTCATGGTCCGTAAAGAATCCGGGGAGGCTGCTGCGGATACCCGGGAAACAAGGACAGGCCATCAATTATTGACGGTCATACGTAAACCGGATCTCGGTCATCGGATCCCCGTGGCACTGGCATTTCGTGATATGCGACTGGATATTCTTCAGCTTATACATGTTCAGGAATTCCTCCATCCAGCCCTGTACGTTTTTTACATGCGCAATATCGATTTCGGGAAAATTCTTGATGGTCAGCACCATCTCAGCATTCTTCAGTACGTCGACCGACGAGATGTCAACATCGAGCTGGCCGCTGTCGTAATAGCTGTTCCACATGTTCATACTGCTCGTCAGAAGCAGTTTCGGGTCCGAGTAATTTGCAAAAACCTTGTACACCGAAGCAAGGTCGTTCTTTGCGGCAAGCCTTCCGAGTTCGATGCATAAGGACAGATCGCCCTTGCCGTTGACCCTGTCCACGGTCTTGATAAGGTCAGTATAAACGCTGTAGGGATACCACTGTGCAAACATGATGTGCTCGTCGAGATACTTCTTTGACTCAGGGGGAAGCGCCCTGATGATACGCGGCATCGTATCTTTCATATTTCCCTTGATGAACTTTATTAATCCAAGTATTGCAACACCCTTCACCTGTGCCATTGCTCATCCTTTCATAAAAGTTTCATACGCAAACCCCGTAATGACGGTATTTTCAAAAGGGGTTAACGATACGGACATATTTTTTAGAAGTATCCACTATTTTATTGCGAATGTAAACAACCTTTCACATGACGTTCCCGGCAGGCAGTTCACACGGGTCGTGTATCCCTGCCGGTACGATCCGGCGCTCAATCCTGATACGACGTTTGCAATCCGTTCCGGAAGAATTTGATGTTCTGCTCTGCCGGCTTGATAATTGCTGAACGAGGGGAAGCGCCCGCCATCACGTAATCTGCCCCAGAGACATGTAAACAGGCAGAAATGCTTTTACCAGTTGAGGATCGAACTGCGTCCCTGAGCACCTCCTCAATTCCTGCAGGATCGCTTTCCCTGTCTTGGCGCTCCTGTACGGCCTGTCGGCAGCCATCGCACCGACCGAATCTGCAACCGTCAGGATCCGTGCAAGCAGCGGTATCGACTCGCCCTTGAGGCCCTCGGGATATCCTGTGCCGTTGAATGCTTCATGGTGATACTTGACGGCAGAAATGATACCCTTGAGCTGCTGTATGGGAGACAGGATTCCGGCCCCCCTGATCGCATGCTCCCGTATCAATTGCAATTCCCTGCTGGTCAGGAGGGTGGCTTTATCCAATATCGCATACGTGCCAATCTTGCCGATGTCATGCATAAAACCTGCAATCTCGAGGCTCCTCAGCATGTTCGGATCCAGGCCCACCTGTTTTCCAAGCATCACTGCATATTTCGTTACCCGCTCGGAATGACCCGCGATCCACGCCGATTTTGCCTCGACGGTGGCAGACAGTGATTTGATGGTCTCGATCACGAGATCGTCGAGACCGTGCAACGCCCCGGTGTGTCCCGCAATCCGTGGCTTCGGACTCAGGGCTTTCTCCAGGAGCCCGCCCACGTCTGTTATCCCGGCGTTTGCCTTGGAAAGCATGAGGAGGTTGGTCGTTACTTCCAGTTCCTCCTTCAGGCTGGACTCTATCTGCTTCTGCTCGGTGATGTCCCTCGCGGTTGCGACCATACCCCTGATGCTCTCATTCTGAAGCTGGTTTGAACCACGGATCTCGAAGTTCCGGTAAGTACCGTCCGCGTGCAGGTACCGTACCTCGATCGTATACGGGTGCGCCGGATCCGTGAAAATATCGCTCATACCCTTGAGGGCTATGGCGATATCGTCCGGATGCAGCAGATCGAATGCATTCTTTCCTACCCTGTCTGCCGGCGCATACCCGAGTATCCGCTCGACGGAGGGCGAAACATACCTTAAAATACCGTGCTCGTCGACGACGGCTATGATGTCCGAGCTGTTCTGCACCAGGGCGCGGAAACGCTCCTCGCTTCTCTTCAGAGCATGTTCGATACTTTCCTTCTCTGCAATGTCCTGGCGCAGTTTCTCTTCAAGTTCTTTCCTTCCGGTTACATCCCTCGAATTGACCACGACGCCCCTGACCTCAGGATTGTCAACGAGGTTCTTGATCTGTGCTTCAAGAATGTGCCAGGTACCGTCCTTGAACAAGTAACGAAACTCACTGACCGTTGTCCTGCCGGGCGTTTTTATGCCCCGGGTAAAATCGTCGATGACCCTCTGCCGGTCGTCGGGGTGTATCATTTTCACCATGGTCTTGCCGATCAGGTCCTCGGGCCTGTACCCCCCCGTGTCCCCGAACCCTGAGTTCCTGTACCGTATGGTGCCGTCATAATCGAACACGGTCACGCTGTCCTGCAGACTTTCGATGATCGAACGGAAATAGACTTCGTTCTTTTCAAGATCACGCTCTGCTTTCTCTTTCGCTGTCATCATCCGGAGGGTCTCGATCCTCGACGCAAGGTCACTTGCAAGTTTGTTGAACAATTCACTGACCTCGCCGCTCAACGCATCCGCTTCGCCTGCATAGATATTCAGTGCGCCGAAGGTTACGTTGTTCACGATCAGCGGCAGGGCAATGGATGACGCATATTTCCATCGTGATTCTTTCTTGCACCATGGATCGAACGAAGCGTCTCTCCGCGTGTCCTTCACTATACAGGGTGTACCGGTCCGTATGGCTATGCTGACGGGACTCTGGCCGTGCTCGTCACTGTCCCACGTGATAACCGCATGCTCCAGGTAGTCATCTTCCGTACCGGCGTATGCCACAGGTCTCACCGTCTTTCTTTCATCATGTTCCGCAAACCCGACCCACGCAAGCCGGAATCCTCCCGTGTCCACGATACTTCTGCACACGATGTTCATGAGTTCAGTTTCATCATTCACGTGCGCCAGCGCAGCGTTGCATTCGCTCAGCGACCTGATTGCACGCGTTATCCTGTGCAGTTTTTCCTCTGATCGTGCACGCCTTCGACTCTCATGTTCGAGCTGTTGTTGAAGCTGGTTCTGCTCAAGAGCAACGCTGGCAAATGCCTGTTTGTCTTTGTTATCCGGCATAAACCCTCACTTTCTGAGTATTCGGATACATGAACCCGCAGCGCGGTCATTCTATGGTTACACCAACAAGTTTCCTACTATTGAACACGCCCATTATCTATCGGGAATACGTTCCTGTAAACTGGCCAACTGGCCACAGAGCAGTTCACAACATATTGAATTATAAGGTGTATTATTTTTTTAAGATTTACCGATTTGCAGATTCAGAATGTCTCGTTTTCGATTTCCTTGATCTTATTCAGGAACTCTGTGCGGTTCGAAACATAGAATGCGGTGTAGAGGTGGGAAAGGTGATATTTTACGGTCCTTGGTTTTATCGTACAAAGTCGTGCTATTTCCTTGTTGTTAAAACCTTTGCAGAGATACGTTATGATCTTAAACTGTTCAACAGAAACCTTATATTCGGACTGCAATGTCTTGAACAGGTCGACTTTTCTGAGCTGTTTCTTATGCAGGGTCAAAAGATAGTAGACGGAATTGCCGTCAGCGAATGACAGGACGGTAAGAAAGAATTGAGATGCAGTTTGCGACCCGAGCTTTATCAGCGCCCTCTTTTTATTCCCGAGGCTTCGTATACTCGCCGCTATCGGCTCGGGCAGGTCCTGTGTATGGAAGTATTTTGAAATGATCCGTTTAAACTTGCGGTTCGAAACTATAATTTCAAACGATTGATCGGTAAGGGCAATACCCTGTTCGAGGTGTTCGAGAATATCCATCAAGTGACCTATTTTATTCATCGTCCGGTTTCTACCAGCCCCCTGTTCATGAAACGATCTCTCCTCTCCACGTGCAGACTGCCACGACCCTTGTCCCGGCTGCCTCTATCAATGGCGAGTACCATTGATACTCCCTCCCAGCCTGTCTGAATCATAACCTTTCCTGTGCAGAACCGTCAACACATTGCAGGAGGTCCACCGGTACAACCGGGCTGTGCTGACAGGAAAACGGACCGTACCTGATAAAAAGATGAAAGCCTTCATGAAGCAGAACATGAAGGCTTTCATCAAACAACACCCTACTCCCCGGTGCACTGCACTGGAGAGTATGATTTACTGCAATACACTCGCCGGTATGACCGGCAGCACGACACTGGATGGGTGCGAAGCATCGTCGTAGATAGTGGTCACATTGCCGTTTGCGCTTGCCTGGTCAGGCTTTGACCACACGCCTTCAACCTGATTGCTGGAACTGATCGCGATCTGCAGCTTATGTCCGGTCCTGAGCAATGCCGCAGCCGGAAATACTTCTACGCGTACCAGGACCGGCTGATTTGGAACCAGCGGCTGTTTGGATGCAAGGGTAAACGGATGCCAGGGTTGCATCATTACGCCATCGATAGAGCGCGACCTGGTCGTGTCCACTGCCCGGAATGCAGCAGACTGGATGCCCGTCGTCAGCGGCGTCGCATTGCCGAGCGTATCGACGTCATCGACCCGGACGACGATGGCTGCCTCAGAATTGGTTGCCGACATCCAGATGTCCGCCTCTATGGGTCCGTTGATGTAGAAGTTCGAGCTGTATGGTGCCGTCGTGAAGACCAGGGCATGCTGTGACTGTTCGACCGTGGTGTCGTTGCTGTAGCACGCGAGCGGGAGCAGGCCTGCGATCCCCAGGCTCCACTGGACTTCACTGCTGGAACAACTGCTGCCGTCATTCGCGGTTACGATGCCATCAAGCATTGTACCGCCGAACAGCGTTGTAAGCGAGATCGTTGCGGGCGTAGAAGGCTCGGCAATGGTGTGGCTTGCCTCATCGGAAGACGGGACGGTTATACTAAGACTCATGTTGCCGTGGAGATACATGCGTAACGGCTGGGCAAGGGGAGACGGCCAGTCCGTTGTGCTGGTATAGCGCTCGATACCGTTGAGCCCATATCCCTCGACATACTGGGTAACGTTGGGTATCGAAGCTGCACCCGTATTCATCCCTTTCAGATATTGATCGAACCATTGCAGCATGATGGTCTCGGAGCTTGGCGCCCCGTTCGAGAGAGCATTGTCGTGATCGATCAGAGAATCAAGAATGGCCTCGACATGTGCACCCGGCAGGATAAGCAGCTTCGCATTGACATTCCGTTTCAACTGCTCGTACAGCAGCGGTTCATCGCGCTGAAACAGGTCATTGGTCCCTCCGACAATAAACGTCGGAACCGTGATATATCTGGCATTCTCAATTGGGGAACGTACCGCCCAGAACGACCCGTCATCGGTTGCGTAGCCGGTAACACCTTCCAGAGCCTGGTCGATCGTCGGCAGATACCAGTCATTGATTGCTGCCACGTGCTGCTGGGTTGCAGCGGCTATCTGCATAAAATACTGCGGATAGGCGAGCTCCGCAGGGATATTGGCAACGCTGAGGTTCTGGGTCAGCGACAGCCAGAGGCTGATAAAATTGGCGTTGAGCAGACCGCCGGGTGCAACGGTGCCGCGGTAAGGATCACCCATCGGTACTTCGGCGAACACTGCCTTGACCGCCGGGTTCTGCTGCTCTGCAGTCAGCAGGGCGGAGATGCCCAGGTACGAGGTACCGGCAACACCGATGTTGCCGTTAAACCATGGCTGACGGGTTATCCATTTCACGGTATCTCCATAGTCAGCCTGTTCCTGAACACCAATGAGTTGCGTGATGCCGGAAGACATACCGGTGCCGAAAACATCGACAGCAACTGTTATATATCCACGTTCGATCATGAACTTGTCCTGGCCGCCGATCAGAAGTGTCGTATCGGCTGGAACGATCGTGCCCAGCAGATTGGCAAGATCGATCCGGTACGCCGTCTGTGTCAGGATGACCGGGAACTTACCGGAAATAGGAGTGCCGAATGCATTGGCAGGTACTGACACGAGTACAGCCAGTTTATCTCCAGAACTGGTTGAGATGAACTGCAGAGGCAGGGTCACTGCACCCGGGTATTGTGCAGGGCGAGAATAGTCCGTCCACACAGCATTTGCATTGGTGGTAATAGGCGGGTTGGGTTGACTAAGGGAGCTGCGCGTACCCAGGGTAGTCGTCTGCAATGATGCGGTCGTCGTCGATAAGGAAAGCGTAGCAGATGTCTGCATGCCGTTTGAATCCGATACCGTCACGGTTGCCGTGCCGCTCATGCTATTGCTGCCCGGGGCTGTGATTGCGACGGTTGATGTACCTGCGCCGCTGGCAATGACCCAGCCGCTCGAAACCGTCCACGTATAGGTTAACGGAAGGTTCTGAGAACTCTGGGCAACAACAGTTGCCATAACGGAACTATTCGGTGCAGCAGGCAGACCCTGTGCACTGATACTCTGGATGACCGGTGTCGAGGCGCCCTGTGCTGACTGGCTGCCTGTTGACGACTGCGGACCGGCCGTGCCGCTGGAACCGGAGCATCCTGCCATGACGACCATGGCAAGCATGCTCAAAATCATAAAACCAAGAATAAATGAGTGACGGTTACCCCTCTCGTGAATCATAATCATCCTCCTGTTTATTTCTTATGGATATGTTTTTATGGTTTTTAGAGTAAACTATTTTTTACCTATCATACTAAGTAACCTAAAGCTACAAAAACTGTAAATCCCCTGAGTGCTCCCCAGTTTTGTGATTTATGGAGGGAGTCTATTTAAAGCAGCAAGAGCTACGGTTATTGAAAGAGAAGCGATTTGGAGAAAGTAATTTCCTATTCTGGCAAGGTTCATGACACGATTTCCCTCAGTATTTGCCTTTAATTGCTCGTCTATTCCTTCAGTCTCGGCCGCAGCACCAAACGCACACAGAAACACATAGGTAATCGCTAAGACAGACCATAAGCGATCCTGCCGTTGGGGCGTGGATAGTTCTACATCGTCTAACCCCAGTCCCCAGCGGCGGTTCTTTATATCTCGGAACATTTCCTCAATCCACATCCTCCTCTGATACAGACGCACAATTTCTGGTGGAATATCCCGCAGATTTGTTACCAAATACCAGGGCTCCTGCGCTTTCGATGCATAGGTAGTTATAAGCCTTGTAGAAAAAGGATGGGATTGGGTTATATCCATGGTGCCCCAGTCTTTGGCACCATCTCCTGCTTGTATCCCCAGTTCATCAAGTTTGCCGATATACTGGGGGCCTTGTACCTCAATCCTACAGGCTAATCTCTGGACATATCCCCATCCCCTGTTTTGAATTTCTCCCAGCCATCTCGTGTTCCCAAAACCTCTGTCTGCCGCGATAACTACCTCCCCACCTGATGGTACGAGCTGCGACAGCTCTGCAAGCGCCTGATTCTCTACGCATATCTGGCTGCCCTCCCCAGAATTCTTTACAATCGTTCTCCACCATATCGGTAATGCTCGCCCATCCCTTGGCAGGCTCAACAGTAATGTCTTGTATTGTACGGTCTCCGTCCAGTCCGCAAGTATGACGATTCGTCCTTTGAATGGCTTGAGATGTCTGATTAATGCATGTTGGATTGAAAATAACTCAATGGCGCTGTTTCTGAAAAATCGCCACACTCTCTTGATACTATGTTTTGCCGTGGTCTTTGCCGGCATTGATCGGCCAAGGGCAAGAACCCCGACCCCTTTCATCCGCATCGCTGCCGCCACCACCATTCCAAGTGTGGTTTGTCGGGAACGCCGCATGGGCTTTACATTTTCATAAATCCATTCCAGTATATGGTTATAGCTGTACATTGGTCCCTCCTTTGAAAGGTGAGATGTTCTTTGGAGGTTTTAACCTTTGTACAGCTTTTTTGCTATCTTATTCCTTGAAACTGGGGATCACTCAGGTATGAACCAGCTTTATTTGCTGCCCCCTCT
>JAJYLM010000163.1 GCA_021787655.1 bacterium | reverse complement strand
ATTGCTGTTCCCATGGCAACACCGTTTATCCCAAACGGCCTTATCAGCAGAATACTCATAATAAGATTACCCAAAGCATCGGCGATAGTTATGTATGACAGTGTTTTATGTTTTTTAATACTTATTAACAACAGGGAGCCAACATGGGCGGGATAATGAAAAAACATTGCTATGGATAGGATCATTAAAACAGAATACCCGGCACTATAAGTACTGCCCACCCAAAGTTGTAGCAGACTTTTTCCAAAAACGAAAAAACCTATCATTGCAGGTGTCGAAAAAAGCAGGGACATTTCAACTGCATTTCTGTAATACCGTATCATTTTTTCCTTATCCCCGACAGCAGCAAGTGCGGAAAAAGCGGGAAACAAGACATCGACCAGCTGAAAGACCAGCCCGTTTAAGAGCTTTATCAGTTTCTGCGCTATGGTATAGAGAGCGACTGCCTCAAGGGTCAGAAAGTACCCGATCACGATGTTATCTGTATTGAACGTAATGAGTGCGGCGATCTGTATGATGAATACGGATACGCTGAACACAAACAGTTCCCTGATCCTGTTCTTCCTGAAGAGCCGGACACTGATTTTTATATGGTATGCGTACAGGCGTTTCACCGCCAGGATTGACAGTATGCCGATAAGCAGTTGAGAAACCAGATTGACCAGAATCAGGCTTACCAGTTTACCCCCGGTCAGCAGAACTGCAAGGGTCATACCGGCGTTTAGAACAGTAACCGCTATTCCGATATACGCTTTTATATCATACCGCTGCATTCCTGTTATCAATCCGCCGTATAAACTCAACGGAAGACTGACGGCAAAGGTGACCCCGCTCAATACAAACGCCCACCTGCTCATGGAGAGAAATTGAACGGGGATATGGAACAGGGGCAGGAATAAGGTCAGCAAAAATGTCACCGCTATCCCGCCGAGACCAAGAACAGCATAGAGAACTACCAGGGTCGAGGCCGTTTCAGACAGATCGTCGAACTTTTTCAGTGTGTAATATTCTGACGCATACTTCGTCAGTGTGTTTCCCAGCCCAAAGTCAAGTACGACCAAATAACCGGTCAGGGAAATGATAAGTCCATAAATCCCATACAGAGACGTACCAAGCTTATTCACGATAAACGGCGTCAGGAAAAAGCTGACGATCAGGCTCGCCAGGAGCAGCATGATATTTAATATGGAATTCCTGGCTATTGAATGAAAAGAGGCGGCCGTGATATCTGATTTACTCATGGTGACCATCTCCGGAATTATCCCGATTCAAACGCCGGGTATTACAGAAAAAGTTCTGCTGCATATCCGGTAATGAAGTTGCGGCAAGCCTCTTATACATAGGCAACATACTTTCCTGTTTTATAATCATACTTTTTGAATATTGCCCTCTTTAGGGCTTTCACAGTAATTGCTGTTTTTCTCTTTATGGATTGCCGGGTTGTCAGGAGATGCGGTATCATCCTGAGAAACATACCATACCCTTGAAGGACCGCTCTGACTCCACCTGTCGAAAAGATGTATTTCAACGTTTTTAGGTGTCCAATCATGAGCCATGGGAAAAGGGCCGCCATGAGGGGAAACGGCATGTTCTTTATGATAACGGCAAGGTTGTTTCGTAACACAAGCGCCCCCATGAATACCGTTTTTTTCCCGTAGGTCCTGCTCACCATATGATAGGCAACAGCCCGGGGCTCATAATAATTTTTATACCCCATCAGCCGTGCACGAAACCCGATATCAACATCGTCGAGATACGCTATAAACCGTTCATCCCAATATCCCACGGTGTTCAGTGCGGCCTTCGAAATGAGAGAGGCCGCACCTGCCGGAGAAAAGACCTCTTCCCGTTCCGCATTGAACCAGACATCGGGGAGACCATTCCATCGCTTAAATGCGCGTCCTTCCCGCGTATAAACGTCGCCCGCATCGTCGATCATGGCACGTTCGTAGAAATTGAGGACCTTCGAGCTTATGCCGAAAGTGTCTGGCAATGCTCCGGCAGCTGCCAGCATTACGGTTAACCAGTCGCTGTCCAGCTCTACGTCATTATTGATGAGGGCGATATAGTCACCCTGCGCTCCCGCGATACCGGTATTGACAGCGTGGCAAAAGCCGGCATTGCGCTCAAGCCGAATAAGATGAACCCATGGATAATGAGACCCAATGAACTTGCAGGAATCATCGAGGGAAGCGTCATCGACAACGATTGTCTCAAACGAGCGGTATGTTTGCCGTGCGATACTGTCGAGGCAAACATTGATAAACTCTTTGCCATTATAGTTGGGAATTACAACCGATACGACTACGTCTGTTTCAGTCATACACAGAGTCCTGTAGTCCGGGGTATACCATAACTTGTCGATGACAACCCCTCATCTTCACCTTTTCCCTGATCGATCCAGCCGGTCATCTCTCCGCAGGGGGCCGCGGCTATGCGTTGTTTCGGCTGTTGTTGATAAAGTTGACGAGCTTGACACGCTGGCTGTCGCTCAGCCCCTCAAATTTGATCCCGAGAACTGCATTCAGGTTGTCGGTACGGGTCCGCGGCTCTTTTACGGTAGACCAGACAACCTTGCCGGCGACCTTGATCGGTTCTGCATCGTCAGGCAGGTAGAACGACATATCCACCGTCATGTCTTTGCCGATAAATGCCGGGGTTTCGACTGATATACCGTCTGTGCAGATATCCCGGGCAAAGTCAGAAAAGAAGACACCGCTTTTCCTGCAATTCACCCTCAGCCTGACAGAAATCCTTTCTGCTTTCCTCTTTTCGCTGTAAGATTCCATGTATGAACCGACGATCTCACAGCTCTGACCAATTTGCAACAAAAAATTGACCGTCGATCCCCCCGCTGCCGCAATCATCTGGCACCAAAGATATTGCTTGAATTTTATAATTGGGTATGCAATAGAATGAGACTAACTAAAAAACACATCTGCATATTGGCGCAAGGGTGCTTATAAGAGTCTTGCTGCTGAGATGACTGCGGGTGGAAGAAAAAAAACCATGGAGGAAAAACATGTTTGACGTAACAATGAAAGACCTGCTCGAGGCAGGTGTGCATTTCGGCCACCAGACCAACCGGTGGGACCCGAAAATGAAGCCGTACATCTTCGAAGCGCGGAACAAGATCTATATTATCGATCTGCAAAAAACGCTCGAAGCGCTGAAAATCGCGTATGAGGCCGTTGCCAGGACTGTCGGAGAGGGCGGAAACGTTCTTCTCGTAGGAACGAAGAAGCAGGCGCAGGAATCCATCAAAGAGGAAGCAGAGCGTGCGGGGATGTTCTATGTCAATATCCGGTGGCTGGGCGGCATGCTGACAAATTTCAAGACCATCAGGAGCAACCTGTCAAGGCTGGAAGCTATTGAAAAGATGCAGGGTGACGGAACGTTCGAAAAACTCACCAAGAAGGAACAGATGCAGCTCACCAAGGAGAAAGAAAAACTGCTCAAGTACCTCGGCGGTGTGAGAAACATGAAAAGACTTCCGGATATGATGTTTGTCGTCGATACCAATCACGAGTCCATCGCCGTCAAAGAAGCGAATAAACTCGGCATCCCCATTGTCGGCATAGTCGACACGAACTGCAACCCGGAACTCATCGAGTACCCTATTCCGGCAAATGATGACGCTATACGGGCGATCAAACTCCTCACCTCAAAGATGGCGGATGCGTGCCTCGAGGGATCAAAGATACGAAACGACAAAATGCCCCCCGCTGAGGAATCCCGTCAGGAATCCCAGGAAGCTGCAGCTGCAGTTGTCCCGCAGGAAGGTGAACCGGCTCCTCAGGCCGCAGGAGAAGAAAAACAGCTCGACGTTCCGGACGAATTCTAAGACGTTCCGGTGCGTGCTCCGGGAGGACGAGTGCGAACGGCGATATGACGCCGTACTCCCGGGCAAACAGGATTATCAGAATGAAGGAGCGTGTGATCCGTGCACGGTACGGAATGACATGTTCCTTAAAATGAGAGAAGAAGGAGCACACGAAGATGGCAGAAATAACTGCTGAAATGGTCAAGGCGTTACGGGAAAAGACAGGCGCCGGCATCATGGAGTGCAAGAGCGCCCTGAACGAAGCAGGTGGTAACTTCGACAAAGCCGTCGATGTTCTGCGGAAGAAAGGCATAGCATCCGCAGCAAAAAAAATCGGCAGGACGGCAGCGGAAGGCGTCATAGAGTCCTACATCCATGCAGGAAGCAAGATAGGCGTGATGGTCGAGATCAACTGCGAAACGGATTTTGTCGCACGGACCTCGGATTTTAAGATGTTTGCGAAAGACATAGCCATGCAGATAGCAGCGGCAAACCCCCTGTACGTCGACCGGGAAGCGGTCCCGGCAGAGATTGTCGCAAAAGAGAAAGAGATT
>JAJYLM010000162.1 GCA_021787655.1 bacterium | reverse complement strand
CAAGTATGATGGGGATTCGACGATACTATTTGGTTCTTTCTGACTTTCTCAACGAGTTTTGACGGTGATTATGTATCGTTGGCTTTGCCAGTTTTCTGTCATTCCCACGAACGTGGGAATCCAGAAAATATTGTAAGGGCGAGGTAACCTCGCCCCTACTGGATTCCCGTTGGAATTTATCCCGCCAAAGGCGGGACGGGAATGACATTTTGGGGGGGCAGAAAGCCACCGTCTTTGACGGTGGTCGTTCAGTCAATCAATATTCCCCTCGCTCTTGCAGCGGCTGTCAGAGGACAATCAATGCTTTACGAACACCGGTATGGTCCCGATCGTTGCAGGATAGCCGGTCAGGGTGGCAGGCCCAATGAAGGTGCCGCCGGTAAAATAGTCGGCCCATGTTCCTGCAGGCAGGTAAACATTTCTTGATGACGCGCCCTGCGTTACAACAGGACAGACCAGGTACGTGTCCCCGAGCAGGAATTCATCGCTGATGGTATAGGTGTTTGCATCGGACGGGAAATCGAAGAACAACGGTTTGACCATCGGCATGCCTGTCGTTGCCGAGTTTTGTGCAACATTGAGCATGTAGGACGAGAGCGATTGGTGTATACCGGCATACCGCAGGGCAAGGGCCGTTGTCTGCGTGGAGTACGCACCGGTCAGCCTTGAATCCCATGGTACCATGGAGAACTGCATGAGGGGCATAAACGCATTCAGCTCGACCCAGCGTATATACAGTTCGGCACTGGGCCAACCGGTGTAGCCGTTACCGCCGATCATATCCGGCAGTATGAACGGATAACCGATCATCTCCATGGAGAACATCTGCGGCACGACCGATGCAAGTCCATTGTTTGTCCCCCACACCGAATCCTTGTCGTACTCGCGCATGATCTGACCGTCGTCCTGGGCAAACCAGCCGGACCGGAATTCCATGGCAGGCACGTGTTTGTTGATGGTCAGGTAATAGTCAGCGTACTGGTTCGGTGACAGGTAGCCGGTTGTCACCCCGTCTGACGGAAACCAGTTTGCCTCTCCGGCATCGAATTTGAAGCCATCGATACCGTCGTTCGACATGATGTTGCCGAGCAGGCCAGACCACCAGTCCATGACATTCGGACGCGAAAAATTGATAAGTCCAGCCTCCTTTGTCCCGAAGGTGTCCCACCATGCAATCAGGGAAACTCCGCCGGCTGACGACTGGATAAAGTTCGGTTCTGTCGTTGCGTTGAAGTTCGAAGAATTGTTGTCCACGAACGGAGGAACCCAGAGAGAGACGGTAAACCCCATGGCATGGAGCTGGTCTGTCATCGCCTTCGTGTCCGGGAATTTTGCGGTATCGAACGAGGTGTCACCCCAGTTCGTCTGCCATTTGTCGTCGATCTCGAGTACCGAATGGGGAAAGCCAAGGCTCGTTATGCTCTGTGCAAGACCGAGGACATTGGTCTGGTCGATTCCGTAGAGGTATTCGGCCCAGGTTGACCAAACCGGACCCTCAAACATGGCAGGTGCAGGCAGGTTGACCGGCTTCCAGGCCTTCTTATAGGTAAAATTCGTAGAGATCCAGTCCTGGTATGTGGAAGGCAGATTGCTGTCAACGAGGATGTAGTATGAGAACG
This sequence comes from bacterium, assembly GCA_021787655.1. Lineage (GTDB taxonomy): Bacteria > JAMCPX01 > JAMCPX01 > JAMCPX01 > JAMCPX01 > JAJYLM01. Next base: position 2,763 of record JAJYLM010000162.1, on the reverse strand, counting down.
TGTTCGAATTACCGGTCAGCGTAAAGATACCGCTGCTCATGCTCATGCACATCGGGCCATAGCTGTCGGCAAACAGGCCTGCCCCGCCGGAGGTCAGCCACAGGGGTGTCGTCAGGTTGTTCTGATCAGCGGTATCAAGCGGGCATCGTGTATAGTCACCGGTTTCAAGCGGGAACCACTGCTGGCCAATTTCCGTGGTTCCATTGACCGGGTTGAGGTAGTTTCCAAGCTCTCCCTGCCCATACCAATGACCTGATACAGCGGTTGAAAAGGCGTCCCCGATGTTCGTCACACGGCTGTTCTGGCTCGATACGGAGACCTTGATCATCTTGTCCAGCAGCAGAAAATTATAGGTGATCCATCCTGCCTGAGCACTCTGAAGGTAGACCGTCGCACCGCTGGAGGTAAGGTTGTAGCCTGCTGCTGAAAACGTACATGCGGCCGTTGTGCCGAGCAGATAGCTGCCTGTTGCGCTGACCGATGATGCTGCAGTACAGGGCACCGAGGCGAGCACGACGCGTCCCTGGGTCGTGACGGTAAAGTTGTACGGCGCCCGGCCGATGGTCAGTGTATAGCCGGCATGGGTGATCGAGAGTGTTTGATTCATGGGCGTAAAACTCAGACCGCTGCTCTTCGTACCGCATCCGGCTGCAAATAACACAACAATACCTGCTGCCACCAGAAGTGCTTTCTGTCCCCTCATATCTGCACCCTTCCTTTCGATGCAATCGTATCATTTCATATATACGGTTGTCCAGCAGTCCGGCTGAGAAAAGACTGGACACGCACACGATAAATTGATAATTAAATCAAAATTTAAAAAAGGAGGCTGTTTATGAATAAAGGACCAAAGGACGCTGTTATCGTAGCTGCCGTCCGTACGGCAATCGGGCGTGCAAACAAGGGGAGCCTGATCAATGTCCGGGCTGATGATTTTGGTGCGGTCGTCGTCAAAGAGCTCGTCAGGAGGACGCCCAAGCTCAATCCGAAGGAGATAGAAGACATGGTTGTCGGCTGTGCCATGACCGAGGGAGAACAGGGGTTGAACGTCGGACGGGTGATCGGCATACTTGCAGGATTGCCGATAGATGTTCCCGCTGCGACGCTGAACAGGTTTTGCTCATCGAGCCTCGAAGCGATTAACTTTATCGCGCTCAGGATCATGGCAGGGTATATCGATGCAGGGATCGGCGCAGGCATCGAGAGTATGACCCACATACCCATGGGCGGATTGAATCCCGACAAGGCGCTCAATGTGCCGCTGCTGAACGACATCCAGGAAGGCAAACAGCCCAATGTTTATATAACCATGGGACAGACCGCTGAAAACGTCGCATCCGAGTACAAGATATCACGCACGGACCAGGACAAGTTTGCTTATGAAAGCCACATGAAAGCTATCAAGGCCATCAAGGCGGGCTTGTTTAAGAAGGAGATCATCGGCATCGATGCACCGCAGGCCGACGGTTCGACCAAATTCTTCGATACGGACGAGTGTCCGAGAGAAAATACCTCCCTTGAGAAGCTTGCGAACCTCGCTCCCGCATTTTCAGAGACCGGTACCGTGACGGCAGGTAACTCGAGCCCGCTCAACGACGGAGCCGGTGCGGTCATGATCATGTCCCGGGAGAAGGCAAAGGCGCTCGGTATGGAGCCCCTTGCCACGATACGCGGGATGGCTGTTGCAGGCGTGAAACCGGAGCTCATGGGCATAGGCCCCATCTCCGCAGTCCGGAAATTGCTCTCCAAGGCCAAGCTTACCATAAAGGATATCGGCGTTGTCGAGCTCAACGAAGCGTTTGCATCCCAGTCCCTTGCAGTTTCACGGGAACTCGGCATACCGGCTGAAAGGCTCAATCCGAGGGGCGGTGCAATAGCCATCGGTCACCCGCTCGGTGCAACAGGCGCCCGGATCATGACGACGCTTGTCCATGAGATGGTGGACAACAACATAGAACTGGGCATCGAGACCATGTGCGTCGGCGGCGGCATGGGCGTTGCGACACTGGTAGAGCGCGGATAGTCCGCAGGAACCTGATACAGAATCCAGAGGGCGCGGTGAAGTTCCGCGCCCTTTTTATTTCTTGCTGCTGTGCAGTATCCGGCACTTGACATGCCCTTTCGCGGCTCTATACTCATGGAGAGGGGAGGAGCACATGACTGGACAGGATCCCGGGAACGATGCACGGAGTACAGCCCGCGGACTCGATCCGAGGATAGCGCGGCTCAGGCAGCGTTATCATACAGCGCCGTACGAGGTCTGTATGTCACGGGCGCTGCACTTCACGCGCTCGTACAAGGAGACCGAGGGCATGGACCCCGGTCTTCGCAACGCGTACGCGCTCAAGCGCACGCTCGAGCGCCAGAAAATATTCATTTACCCGGATGAGTATCTTGCGGGCAGTAAAACCGAAAAGTTTCTTGCAGCGCCGCTGTCAGTCGAACGGGGAGACTTCCTCAGGACATTGCAGCTGGAGATGCATATCCTGCACCTCAAACATAGGCCGTTCTTCATTTCACAGGAAGATCGAGCGTCATTTTTCGATGAGGTCGTGCCGTACTGGGACGGCAGGACCCTGCGGGACTTGAAATCACGGAAGTGGAACGACGACGGTCTCATCGATACGAAGCCCGGCATCATGAAGGGTCTTCTCGATATACTCAGAATGATTCGGTTCGGGCGCTATGTGGGCCGCCGTGGACTGGGCAAGATCCAGGGTGCGAACAGGAAGGTGCCGCTCTCCGTGGAGCGGGCACGTACGT
>JAJYLM010000014.1 GCA_021787655.1 bacterium | reverse complement strand
TTCCGATCTGATGAGACAAAATTGACGACGTCCTGCACCGTACGGATATGGGTAAGTTCGTCGACGTTAACATCGATGTCTATCTGTGACTCCAGCATACCAACCATGTCCAGAGCGTCGATACTGTCGAGACCAAGATCCTTGAAAAGATTCGAGTTCGGCTTGATCTTCTCTTTTGGAATCTCAAATTGTTCCACAAAGAACGTCGTAATAAGATTATAGATTTCTGTGCGATCCATAGTTTCTCCTTAACCGCCGTAGCAGCGGACCATACATGGTTTCTTCAAATAAATATAATTTCAATTTATTTGTCAAGTTTCCCGCCGTGCCGGCCCTTGTCCCGTTCGCGGGCCTTTTCGATGCGGACTTCTTTGCCTTTGAGCATGATCTTGTCTATGGACTGGATGACGCGGTCTGCGTAATCCTTGGACACCTCGACGAAGGTGAATGCATCCATGAGGCTGATTCTTCCTATCCCGGTGAACGGGATGCCTGCCTCTGCCGTAAATGTCTTGACGATATCCTTTGCAGATATACCGTCCCGTTTTCCGGTCGTCATGAAGAGCCTGGTCATATGATCCTGTGCGGCGTCATGCTGGTGGTCCGCCATGCTTCCGAATGCAATACTCAGGACTGCCGCGAGGCACTCCGCGGGGTCGTACTGTTCCAGGAGACCTTCTGCAACGGGGATGAAGCTCTGGTGTTCCATCTTTTCCATGACCGATTTGACGGTCCCGGCAATGGACTGCCGGCGGGCTTCCATGACCTCGGTTGAAGAGGGGAGCATCGCCTTCGATATCTTGGTTTTCGCAATCTTTTCGATGAAGCGGAGTTCCTTGTACTCGCGCGGTGTCACAAACATGATGGCAATACCGGACTTTCCCGCACGTCCCGTCCTGCCGATCCTGTGGATGTAACTCTCCGGATCCTGGGGAATACTGTAGTTGATGACATGGGTCACGTTCTGGATGTCGAGTCCCCGTGCAGCAACATCGGTTGCGACCAGGATGTCCGTGGAACCGTCCCTGAAGTGCCGCATCGCGGTGTTCCGCTGCGACTGGGAATAGTCTCCGTGGATGGCATCAGCGTTGTAGCCCATATCTTTCAATTTTCCGGCGACCTTGTCTGCTTCCCGTTTCGTATGGCAGAATACAAGACACCGCGGGTCTTCGACGTCGATGATACGCGACAGTGCGTGGATCTTTTCGTCTTCCCGTACCTCGTAAAAGATCTGCCGTATATTCGGGACGACGATATCGGCAACATTGACCATGACCTTGACCGGATCGTGCATGTAGTGCTGGGCAATACCCAGAACGTCCGCATCGAGCGTCGCCGAGAAAAGCATCGTCTGCCGTTCGTCCGGTGTTTCGCCGAGGATCCTCTTGATGTCATCGATAAACCCCATGTCGAGCATGTCGTCGGCTTCGTCCAGAACGGCCGTGGTTATCCGCTGGAGGTCGAGGGTGCCTCTGTGCAGATGGTCTATCACCCGTCCGGGTGTTCCTATCACGATGTCCACTCCCTTCTTCAGGGCGCGGAGCTGGTGTTCGATGGACTGTCCTCCGTAAATCGGTACAGCACTCAGGCCTTTGAATTTGCCGATCTTGTTGAACTCCTCGGATACCTGGATGGCCAGCTCCCGTGTCGGTTCGAGTACGATCGCAGACGGGCTGGAACCCCGTTTGCACCGCTGGAGTATGGGAATTGCAAATGCAGCGGTTTTCCCGGTGCCGGTTTGGGCCTGTCCGATGATGTCCTTTCCCTCCAATGCCGGAGGTATGGCGCCCCGTTGTATGGGCGTCGGTTCTTCGTAACCTATCTCGTAAACAGCTTTCAGTATTTGGGCTGTTATACCAAGTTTCTCAAAACTCATATGTGATATTCTCCTTCTGTTTCATTAAACGGTACTCTGTGAATAAAGCTTCGGCAGGTAAAGTCATTTTTCCGCGGGTGCGAGCTTGCCGATGTAGGTGCTGTCCGGATACGACTGCTTGAGCTGGTCGACGGTCTGCCGATACGCGTCGGGCGAATTTATCTGCCGGTAAACAAGGGCAAGCTTGTACAGTGCCCGGTCAGCGACCCCGCTGTTCGGGTATTTGTCGTAAACGGTTTTGAGCCTGCCGATGGCCGCTTCGTAGTGATCGTGGCTCATGTAGAAATCGGCGACGTATATGTTGTGTTCCGCGATCGCCTTCTCGCATTGGATCGCGTACGTGTGTGCCTTCACCGCATACGGCGAAGACGGGAAATTGTCGGAAACGTACTTGAATTCATCGAACGCATTATAGATGCCGGTCAGGTCAGTGTCATACGGTATCTCTCTCGTGAGCCATGATTTCTGGTTTTCGAGGAACGATCTTCCCTCCCTGTAAACGGCGTATGGCAGGTTTTTATCGTTGGGATACAGCTTCACGAAGTGATCGTAGGCTTCCGCTGATTCGAGGTACCTGCCCTCCTTGTAAAAGGTATCGGCTATCCGGAGCTGGGCAAGCGGTGCATACGTAGAATAGGGATAGTTGTCGATGATGATAGTGAGTGTCTGCCGCACCTGCGTATAATCAGGACCGAAGATCCATCCGCCCTTCAATTCTTCCATCGCCTTGTCGTAGTACATCTGCGGTCCGGGCTGTTCCTTTTTTACCGGCGCCGTAGCGCAGCTCGAAATAAAAGCGGATACCATGAACACTACGCAGGCAGATGTCGTCAGCAGTCGTTTCATTTTATTGACAGGTGGTGCCTGATGTCTTTTCCGATGACCATGAATATAACGTCCTCTGCTATGTTGGTAGCATGGTCGGCGATACGTTCAAGGTTTTTCGATACGAATATCAGGTCAAAGGCGATAGGGATGGTCGTATGGTCGCTCATCATGTAGGTCAGCAGTTCCCTGAATACCTGGTTATTGATGTCGTCGATGGTGTCGTCCCGTGTCAGGACGTCTTCGGCGAGCTTGACGTCCTTTTTTATAAAGGCATCGAGGCTGTCGTTGACCATCTTCTGCGCAATAGTGGATTCCCGCGGTATGTCCACGAGCGGCTTAATCGCTGGCCGCTCGAGCAGGGATTCGGTCCGCTGGGCAATATTCACAGCCTGGTCACCAAGCCGCTCAAGGTCTGTATTGATCTTGATCGCAGCGGTCACCATCCGGAGATCACCGGCCTGGGGCTGGCGGAGAGCCAGCAGTTTCAGGCAAAAATCGTCGATCTCCACGTGCAGGAGGTTCACGGAATCCTCCAGGGTATAGACATCCTTGAGCAGGGAGCGGTCCCTGTCTGCAAGTGCTTTTATGGATTTGTAGATCATGGTTTGTGCCAGACTCCCCATTTTCATGAGCATTCCGGACAATTCTTTTAATTCTTCATCGAATTTACGTTCCATGCGTACTCCTTTACCCCGTTCAACAGTTCTGCTTTCACCGTCTGGTCAGCAGGGCATCATCTCCATTCGTTATAGAACAGGTAAGGTTGAAAAACAATATCCTTGCCGAAATGGTCATCCGAACCTACCCGTGATGTAATCCTCTGTTCTCTTGTCTCCGGGGTTGGTGAATATGTCCGATGTCCGGTTGAATTCAATCAGTTCCCCGAGGAGGAAGAACCCCGTGTAATCGGAAACACGGGCTGCCTGCTGCATATTATGGGTCACGATGACGATCGTGTACCGCTCTTTTATCTGCTGGATAAGCTCCTCGATGCGTGCGGTCGATATGGGATCGAGAGCAGATGCCGGTTCATCCATCAGGATGACCTCGGGCTCGATCGCAATGGTCCGTGCTATGCACAGCCGCTGCTGCTGGCCGCCGGACAAGGTTGTTGCGGATTTATAGAGCTTGTCCTTGACCTCGTCCCACAGTGCCGCCATCTTGATGCTTTTTTCCACGACGTCGGCGATTTCATTTTTTTTCTTTGTTCCGTTCAAGCGGAGACCTGCCGCAACATTCTCGAATATGCTCATGGTCGGAAAGGGGTTCGGCTTCTGGAATACCATGCCGATTCTGCGTCTGACGAGGACAGGATCCATAGTGTTCGAATAAATGTTTTCGCCGTCGAGCAGTACGTTGCCCTTTACCTTTGCGTTGTCGACCACTTCGTGGATCCTGTTCAGGCACCGTACAAAGGTGGTCTTTCCGCACCCGGACGGGCCGATGACAGCGGTAACACTGTTTTCTTCAATGTCGAGATTGATGTCCTTCAATGCCTGGATGGTGCCGAACCATGCGTTCAGGTGTTCTATAACCAGTTTCTTTGTCATGGCCTTATCCTATAAGGAATATTTCGTATTTGTAAACACCTTTGATACGATGTTCACGATCAGTACGATGACGATGAGGAGGAACGCGGTACCCCATGCAATGGTGTTCCAGTCAGGATACGGCGATGAAGCATAATTGTAGATCAGCACGGTCATGGTCGAGATCGGCTGGTCGAGCCTGAGACTCATGAACGAGTTGTTGAACGCAGTAAACAGGAGCGGTGCAGTTTCTCCTCCCACCCGTGCCACCGCAAGCATGATGCCGGTCACGATGCCCGTGGATGCAGTCCGCAGCACGACAAACATGATGACCTTCCACTGCGGTATGCCGAGCGCGAGGCCGGCCTCGCGGATGGTGTCCGGTACCATCCGTATGAGCTCTTCACTCGTCCGCGTTATGATAGGTATCATCATGATGGAGAGGGCGATGCCTCCGGCCAGAGCAGAAAAGCGGTGCATGGGGACGACCACGAAGACGTATGCAACGATGCCGGTGACGATGGACGGAATGCCGTTCATGACATCTGCGAAGTACCGCACCAGAGAGGCAAACCGGTTCTTCCCGAATTCGGACAGGTAAATGCCCGACATCACGCCGACGGGGATCGCTATGACCGATGCTATACCGACAACGATAAAACTGCCGACAATGGCATTGGCAATGCCTCCACCCGTCTCCCCGGTCGGTTTTGGCAGCTTGATGAAAAAATCCAGATTTATGGAGGACATGCCCTTGACGACGATGTACGAAAGGATAAGGAAGAGCACGGCAACGCCGAGGACGGCCGAACCATAGGACAGGAGCAGCATGGTCCTGTTGACGATGCGGCGCTTGAGATAACTCATCGAATTCATGCAGAGAACCTGCCTTTCCGGATCAGCAGTTTCGCAATCGCATTGAATATCATGGATATAATAAACAGCAGGAGTGCAAGCTCGATGAGCGAGGAGATATAGATCTTCGATGTTGCCTCCGTGAACTCATTGGCAATGACGCTCGACAGGGTATACGCGGGTGAAAACAACGATGCAGAAATGGCCGGTGCGTTGCCAATGACCATGGTGATTGCCATGGTCTCGCCCAGCGCCCTGCCGAACCCCAGCATGATCGCGCCGACCATGCCGGACCGGGCCTGTGGAAAAACAACCTTTGCTATGACCTCCCACCTGGTCATGCCGATCGCATAGCCAGCTTCTTTCGAGAGGGTCGGGATGGTGTTGAAGATGTCCCGCGTTATAGAGGCAATTGTCGGAATGATCATAATCGACAGGATGAGACCGCCGGCAAGCATACCGACACCGACCGGAGGCCCCTGAAACAGGGGAATGAAACCGAGGTATCTGCCGAGAAACGGTTCGACATGGACCTGCAAAAATGGTGTCATGACGAACAGCCCCCACAACCCGTAAATGATACTCGGTACAGCTGCGAGCATCTCGATCATCAGTGAGACATAAACTCTTACCTTTTTCGGGGCAAGCTCTGACAAAAAGATGGCTATGCCCATGCTCAGGGGCAGGGCAATGCACAGGGCAATGAAAGAGGACACGACCGTGCCGAATATGAACGGAAGAGCGCCGAAAACCTTGCTGACCGGGTCCCACGTTGATGTCACGAGAAATCTCCACCCGAATGTTGAGAGAGATCTCGCCGATCCGCTGATCAATTCATAAATAATACCGGCTATGAGCAGTATTATGATTGAAGCGAACAGCAGGGAGAGAAGTTTAATGATACGATCGCCGAATCTTGTACCCATGACGGTTTAAGAATACAGCCGGCGGCATTTGTCTACAAGTAAATTGTCGTTTACACAGATTTTACACGTATGTAACACATCAAAAGCAGGCTTTTGCAGCCTTCCTGCTTTTAAAACAGAAAACACTTGAAAATATAAATAGTTTGTGTATAACGTATAAACGAGTACTTTAAAAGTGGGTAGTAACCCACTTTTTTATTTGGCTTATGGGATACTATTATGGACAAACAAAAAAGTATAGCTGAAAAGATATACGATATAGCCTCAGGAAGTCTGACAAAGGCTGGATATGAGGTTATCGATGTTGAGTACCGGAAAGAAAAGACCGGTCATGTGCTCAGAGTGTTTATTGATAAAAAGGGCAGGATCAGTTCGCAGGACTGCGAAAAGGCAACCCATCTATTGAGCAGTGCCATGGACATGGAGGCGCCGATACATTTTGCCTATACGCTGGAGGTATCGTCTCCCGGTCTTACGAGGGAACTGAAACGCAGAGAGGAGTTTGACCGTTTCAGCGGAAGGGACGTCAGAATAATTACGCGGCAGCCCGTTCTGAACAAGGTCGTCCTCGAAGGGACGCTCAGGGGAATGAAAAACGACGACGTCGTTATTGATAATGACGGTGTTGAAATGACAATACCGTTTGGGATTATAAAGAAGGCAAATTTAACGTTTAAAGTATAGGGGGATACCATGTTTTCCGAACTCACCAAAATTATAGGACAGCTCGAACGTGATAAAAGTATAGATAAGGTCATTATACTCAATGCGATAGAGGCTGCCATGATCAGTGCTGCCAAGAAAACGTTCAAATACAACGCCGATATCGAGGCAAAGTTCAACGAGGAACTCGGCGAAGTAGAGGTATTTGAGTTCAAGGAAGTCGTTGAAACGATCACCGTCCCCGATACCCAGCTGACCCTGGAACAGGCAAAAACCATGGACCCTGAGGCACAGGTCGGTGACAGCGTCGGAATCAAGATAGATACACAGAAGTTCGGAAGGATCTCCGCCCAGGCAGCAAAACAGGTCATTCTCCAGAGGATGAACGATGCGGAGAAAGAAGTCGTTTATAAGGAGTTCAAGACGAAAAAGGGCGAGGTTGTGTACGGGGTCATCAGGCGGTTCGAGGGCAGGACGATTGTCATGGACCTCGGAAAAACGGAGGGAGTACTGCCGCCGACGGAACAATTGCCCAAGGAGAACTTCCGGATCGGCGACAAGATACGGGTGTATGTCCAGGAGATCAGGATGACGAACAAGGGTCCCAAGATTATATTGTCCAGGACAAATAACCAGTTTTTGGTGAAACTGTTTACGTCGGAAGTTCCGGAGATTGCGGAAGGTATCGTCGAGATAAAGGCTGTTTCACGGGAACCCGGGAATAAAGCAAAGATAGCGGTTTTTTCGAAGAACAAGGATGTGGATGCCGTTGGTGCATGTGTCGGAATGCGTGGAGCACGGGTCCAGAACATTGTGCAGGAACTGAGCGGTGAAAAGATAGACATTATTCCATGGACAAACGATCATGCAAAGTATATTATCTCTGCACTCGCCCCGGCGAAGATATCCGAGGTTTCCGTGGATGAAGACGAAAATTACATCGAAGTCATTGTTCCGGACGATCAGTTGTCCCTTGCGATCGGCAGAAAAGGCATCAACGTACGGCTCGCAGCGCAGCTCTCCGGATGGAAGATCGATATCAAGAGCGAGACCAACATGAAGGAGATAAAAGAAAAAGCCAAAGAAGCTTTTGCCGGGTTCAGTTCGATGACGGTGAAAACCGCAGAACTGTTGTACGGGTACGGAATAAAATCCATCCAGGAGCTTGCAGACAGCCCGATGGATGTATTGATAAAGATCCCGGGCTTTGACGAGACCAACGCAAAACAGCTGAAAGATTCGGCGGCGGAAGAAGTGAAGAAAAGGGCAGGCAGTCAATCCCCGGAGAGCGAGTCCGAGGCTGTCCATCAGAACAATGAAAAAGAGGTACGATGAAAAAAAGGGTACATGAAATAGCGAAAGACCTGAATATTCCCTACAAAGACCTCATGAAAAAATTTGAGGATCTCGGCATACCGGTCAAGAGCCATAACAGCTCAGTCGAGGACAAAGACCTGGAGACCTTAAAGCAGTCTCTGGAAAAACAAAAGATCCAGGCGGAGGTCAAGCCGAAGACCATTCTGAGGAAGAGAAAAGAATCAGCGCCGGCCGAGCAGGAGGTCCAGAAGGAGACGGCCGCTCCCGAAGCAGGACCCCAGCAACCGCCTGCTCCTGCGGTATCTGTGCAGGAACCAGCACCTGCTCACCGGGAAGCTCATCAGGAGACGCCGACAGCTCACCGGCAGGCACCGGAAAAAAGGCCGGTGCAGGAAGCCCCCGCGATCCACGGGCCTGCCGCGGCAGAGCGTGAGGCGCGGAAGCCGGCTGCGGCGGAACATCAGGCTGCACCCGCCGAAGCAGCACACCAGCAGCAGGTCCAGCATGGTGAAGCCCGTCCTGCACCGCATGCCCAGCAAGCTTCCGGTGAAGCGGCACAGCAGGAGTCCGCAGATGCCGGCAGTGCCGGGAAAACGGCTGCCGACAAGACAGCCCCCGGAGCGCCCAAGGGTAAAGGCAAGGCAAAACCGGAGAAGGCCGGGGCTTTTATCAAGAAGAAGATATTGTCGAAAATGAAAACGGATTTTGCAGAAGAGATCGACCTGTTGCAGGAAAGCAAGGCAGACGAAACAATCCTCGAAACGGTGACGGAATTTCCGAAGAAGCCGCAGATCCAGCAGAAGCACCAACGGCATGAAAAACACATCCCGGGAGCGGCGAAACAGCCGGTACCGCAGCAGAAGAAGACCGTAAAAATAGAAGAACGCATGACCGTATCGAAGCTTTCCCAGCTGATGGGAGTGAAAGCATCGGAAATTATTAAACGGCTGATCGCTTTGGGAATTATGGCAGGCATCAACGACAGTGTGGATGCAGAGACGGCATCCCTCGTCATCAAAGATATCGGGTTCGAAGTGGTGATGAAGCAGGAAGAGTCTCCCGAAGCGGTCCTCGAAAAAGAGAAAGACACACCGGAACAGCTGAAATTGAGGCCACCGGTGGTGACAGTCATGGGACACGTGGATCACGGGAAGACGACGCTCCTGGATGCGATACGGACGACGAAGGTTGCCGAAGGAGAGGCCGGCGGCATAACGCAGCACATCGGTGCGTATAAGATTCTCATCGACAACAAGCCGGTGGTTTTTCTCGATACACCCGGCCATGAGGCGTTTACTGCGATGAGGGCACGGGGTGCAAAGGTGACGGACATCGTTGTCCTGGTTGTCGCCGCTGACGACGGCGTCATGCCGCAGACCATAGAGGCGATCGATCATGCCAAGGCTGCAAACGTTCCGATCCTGGTCGCGATCAACAAGATCGACAAACCGGAGGCGCAGCCCCAGCGGGTCATGCAGCAGCTCTCGGATTACGGACTTGTCCCGGAACAGTGGGGCGGCAATACCCTGTATGCGATGATTTCCGCAAAGAAGAAAACCGGTATCAATGAGTTGCTGGAGCTGATCCTGCTTCAGTCAGAGATGCTGGAACTGAAGGCGAACCCGGACAAGAAGGCGAAAGCGACTATTATTGAGACGCGTATGGAGAAGGGGTTCGGTGTTGTCGCGACGGCGATCATCAGGGAAGGTACGCTGAAGAAGGGCGATTTTATCGTCTACGGCGAACATTACAATAAGGTAAAAACACTGCTCGATGACAATGGCAATGTGATGGTGAGCGCAGGTCCGGCCATGCCGGTCGAGATCATCGGTTTTGAATCGCTTCCCGAGGTGGGAGACTTGATCCTGGTGGTCGACGATGAAAATACGGCTGTAAAGATCACGGATCACCGGCACGACCAGCACCAGGCATCAGAACCCGTGAAGAAGACCAAGGTCTCCCTGGAGGACATCTACAAGAAGATCGAGGAAGGCAGCATCAAGGAACTTCCCGTGCTGCTCAAATGCGATGTCATGGGGTCCCTGGGTGCGATACGGGATGCAATAGCAGGTCTTACCGCAGAGAATGTGAAGATCAGGATAATCCATGCGGGTATCGGCGGTATCAACGAGGGCGATGTTATGCTGGCCGATGCTTCGGACGGCATCATCATAGGGTTCAACGTCCGGCCCGATGCAAAGGCTGTTCAGATTGCCAGCACCCAGAATATCCAGATCAAAACCTACACCATCATCTATGAGCTTATCGATGATATGAAGAAGGCGCTCACCGGGTTGCTCAAGCCCGTCATCCGCGAGAAGAGTCTGGGCAGAGCAAAAGTGCTCGAAGTATTCAAGATCAGCAAGGTCGGGGCCATCGCGGGTTCCATGGTTACTGAGGGCAAGGTGGAACGCGGAGCGAATGTCAGGGTCCTCCGGGACGGTGTTGTCGTGTATGACAGCCGGATCAGTTCCCTGAAGCGATTCAAAGAAGATGTCAAGGACGTCGACAAAGGTTTTGAGTGCGGCATTGGCGTAGAAAAGTTTAACGATCTCAAGAAGAACGACGAACTGGAGATCTACAGAATGGAAAAAGAGGGTGCAGCGAACTGAAATGATACCGAACAGGCCACAACGTTTCGGCGAGTTGCTGAAAGAAGAGATTGCGTCGATTATATCGAGGAAGGTCAGGGACCCGCGGATAGGATTTATCACGATTAACGAAGTTGACGTAAAACCGGATTTTAAATCCGCAATTGTTTACTACACGGTCATCGGCGATCAGGCGCAGCGGGAGAAGACGTCCGCAGCCCTTGAACGGATGTCCGGGTTTGTCAGGCATGAATTGAAATCGAGCCACCTGAACATCAGGACGCTGCCGTCACTCGTCTTCCGGTACGACACCTCGCTTGATTACGGCGAGAAGATAGACGCAACCCTCAAGAGAATAAATAACCCATAAATTCCATAAACTCCAAAAATTCCAAAAATCCAAGAATCCCAATTATCTATGATAAGTACAAACACCATTCAACATCTTAAGCGGTTGTTCAGAGTACACCGGAAGTTCGTGATCTTGTCCCATGTCAACCCCGAACCCGATACGATCGGTGCTGCGCTTTCCCTGTACCATTACCTCAGATCGACCGGCAAGCAGGTGAGCGTGTACAACGCTGACGGGGTACCGGGCTTCATGAAGTTTATGCCCCATGCTGAGGTCGTAACAGTACGGGTACCATCCGATCATTTTGATGTTGCAGTCTGCGTGGATGCCGGCAGTACAGACATGCTGGGCAAACATTTTGACAGATTCAAGCGGCAGGTCACCGTCAATATCGATCACCACAGGACGAACACCTTGTACGGTGATCTGAATATCGTCGATCCGGACGCTGCGGCTGCATGCGAACTGGTGTTTACCCTTTTCAGAAGGGCGCATATTACCGTTGACCCTACCATTGCCGCATTGCTCCTCGCCGGCATCATCTATGATACAGGATCGTTCAGGTACAGAAACACGACCCGCAGGACCATGAAAACCGCTGCCGAGCTCATGTATCGCGGTGCGGATATGGCGGCCATCAGTGAAAAGCTGTACGAAAACCAGTCACCCGGGAGACTGAAACTGCTCAACCTGGTGCTCGGTACGCTCGAGATCTCCCCGGACGGGAAGATAGCGTCCGTGGAACTGACGAAAAACATGTACAAGGAGACCGGTACAACCAAGGAAGATTCCGAGGGCATGATCGATTATCCGAAATCCATCGCCGGTGTGGCAGTGGCAGTGCTGTTCAGGGAAGTCTCGGAACGCACGTACAAAATCAGCCTCAGGTCAAAGAGCGACCTGAACATTTCTGATGTAGCGGAAACGTTCGGCGGCGGAGGACATAAGAACGCGGCAGGGTGTACCATGGAAGGTACGCTGCCCGATATAAAACGCCGGGTATTGGAAAAGCTCAGAGGGAGGTTACACCGGTAATATGGACGTTTCAGGAGCGATTCTCATCGACAAGCCTGCCCGGATTACTTCGTATGACGTGATCAGGGAGCTGAAACGCCTGCTTCCTGTGCAGAAGATCGGGCATACCGGCACCCTTGATCCCCTCGCAACAGGACTCATGGTCGTGCTGACCGGGACCGCTACCAGGCTCGCCCAGTATTTTCTGCGCTTGAACAAGGTTTACAACTTTACCATCAAGCTCGGGGAGGAGACAGACACGCTCGACAGTGACGGCACGGTCACGAAGACATGCGACTATTCCGGCGTCCGGCGGGAAACCCTGCAGGATGCCGCAGCATCATTTCAGGGCACCATAGAGCAGTATCCGCCCGTGTATTCTGCCGTCAAGTACAAGGGGAGGCCGCTTTACCAGTACGCCAGAAAGGGACAGGCCGTGAACGTGCGTCCGAGGACAGTCAACGTCCTGAGTCTGACGATGGAAGACTTCGTTCCTCCGTATGCAGTGTTCACCGCTGAGGTCTCATCGGGCACCTATATACGTTCCCTTGCAAAGTCTATCGGTGATGTGGTAAGGTGTTGTGCGCACGTGACATCACTGAGGCGTTTGAGCGTCGGAAGTTTCCATGTGGAAGAGGCTGTTCAATTACAGGATATGCGGCAGCATCTGGAACGCAATGATACTCAGTATAGTTTCCTGATAGACAAGGAAACACTTTTAAAAAAATTAAACTATAGATCCTTATAATCAAGGAGTAGAATGCAGGAGGTAACCATGGCATTAACAAAGGAAAGAAAAGCAGAGATAGTCAAATCGTACGGGAGCAGCGACAAGGACACGGGTTCGCCGGAAGTCCAGATTTCCCTGCTTACACAGAGAATCAATATGCTCGAGGAGCACTTCAAGGTACACAAGAAGGACCACCATTCCCGGCAGGGACTGCTCAAACTGGTGAGCCAGAGGCGCAGCTTGTTGAATTACTTAAAGAAAAGCTCGGACAAGAGGTATAACGAATTATTAAACAAATTAGGGATAAGGAAATAACGATGACAATAAAGAAGTCCGTCCAGCTGGGCGGAAGAGAATTTTCTATCGAAACAGGAAAGATGGCGAAACAGGCACATGGTTCTGTTTATGTCAGCTATGCAGAGACAGGGGTTTTGACGACGGCAGTGGCAGGCTTCGAGCCTGTCGAGAAGCAGGATTTCGTACCGCTTACCGTCGAGTATCAGGAGCGTTTTTATTCAGCAGGGAGGATCCCCGGCGGGTATTTCAGACGCGAGGGAAAGCCTTCCGAGAAGGAAGTGCTCTCGTCGAGACTGATAGACAGGCCGGTCCGGCCTCTTATACCGAAAGGGTTCAACTACGAGATACAGTTGATCACGTCGGTAATATCGGCCGATCAGAAAAACGACCCGGACATCGTCGCTATTACAGCGACATCGGCGGCCCTCACGATCTCCGACATACCGTTCGGCGGTCCGATCGCTGCTGTCGAAGTAGGGAGGATTAACGGTGAGTTGATACTCAACCCGACGACGGACCAGCTCGCACAGAGCGATATCGACATCATCATTGCCGGAAGCAGGGATGCCGTTGTCATGGTCGAGGGCGGGGCAAAGATCGTACCTGAAGAAGAGATACAAAAGGCCATATTCTTCGGCCATAAAATGATGCAGCCGCTCATCGATATGCAGGAATCTTTTGCAAAGGAGATGAACGTCAAGAAGCGTGAGTACGGCAATGCCGGCGTCCAGGAAGATCTGGCGCGGATCGTTCAGGAACAATACGGCGCAGACCTGGATGATGTTCTGACGACGCGGGTGAAACAGGAACGCCAGGAAAAGACGCGCCGTTTGTTCGAACGGGCAGCGAAAGAACTGTCCGCGGACGAAACGTACACGCCCGAGGCAGTCGAAACTGCGCTGGAGAAACTGCAGTCCGCCAAGGCGCGCAGTATGATTACCGATCAGCGGAAACGCATCGACGGCAGGCAGCTGAATGAAGTCAGGAACATTACCTGCGAGATAGGATTGCTTCCGAGAACGCATGGGTCTGCCCTGTTTACACGGGGAGAAACCCAGGCACTTGTCGTCACGACCATCGGGACGTTCGACGACGTACAGTTCATCGATGAGATCATCGGTGAGAACAAAAAACGGTTTATGCTGCACTATAATTTCCCCCCGTTTTCAGTCGGCGAGGTAAAAATGATGAGGGGTCCCGGCAGGCGCGAGATTGGACACGGTGCCCTCGCAGAGCGGGCCATACTGCCGATCATACCGCAGGAGGATGATTTTCCGTATACGCTGAGGGTGGTCTCCGACATTCTTGAGAGCAACGGTTCGTCGTCGATGGCGACGGTCTGCGGTGCTACCCTGTCGTTGATGGATGCCGGCGTACCGATCAAGGCCCCGGTTGCCGGTGTTGCAATGGGACTCATAAAGAACAACGATGCCTACTATATCCTGACCGATATTCTCGGAGACGAGGACCATCTCGGTGATATGGACTTTAAGGTCGCGGGAACGAAGGACGGCGTTACGTCCATCCAGATGGACATCAAGATTGCCGGAGTGACGGAAGATATCATGCAGGATGCGCTCAAACAGGCAAAGATAGCCCGGCTGCATATTCTTGATATCATGCTCAAGACCATCGACCTGCCGCGTGCGGACATATCCGAATATGCTCCACGGATCGTTCATATGAATATCAAGACGAACAAGATCAAGGACCTCATCGGGCCGGGCGGCAAGAACATTAAGAATATCGTCGAGAAGACGGGCGTCAAGATCGATGTCGACGATTCAGGCAAGGTCAGGATCGCATCCACGGATACCGAGCTTATGACCAAAGCACTGCAGATGGTAAAATCCCTGACCCAGGAAGCAGAGATCGGAAAGATCTACAGAGGCAAGGTCAAGAAGATCATGGATTTCGGGGCATTCGTAGAATTGTTCCCGGGCACGGAAGGACTCGTGCATATATCGCAGCTTGCCGAGCACAGGGTCAAGAAGGTCGACGATGTAGTCAGGGAAGGCGATGAGATACCGGTCAAGGTTCTCGACATTGACAGGGAAGGAAAGATACGCCTGTCTTTGCGCGAAGCCTTGCGCGAGAACGAACAAAAGACGAGTGAACCCGAGGCTGAGTGATCGACGATGAACATACTATTTCTTGAAAGGAGGAAGGCATGAAAAAGGTTATACTGTTGGTACTAACAGCAGCGATGGTTGCATTGGGCGCCGCAGGTGTGCAGGCAGCAGGGAAGAATAACGGTGCAGCGGGGCTGTTCAAGGCAAAATGCTCGGCATGTCATTCGGATGCAATCGCATTGCATATGAAAAAGGACCGCGCGGGATGGGAAACTACCGTCAAGATGATGCAGAATAAGCGGGCTAACTTTATCAGTAATGAGGACGCACAGAAGATAGTCGATTATCTCGTGTCTCTGCAGTCAGGCAAAAAATAGAACTGCGATAGACTGATTCAGGAATTTACCACGAAAAGCCTCCTTCAAAGAAGGAGGCTTTTTTTATGATCATAAAACTATAAAATACTTGACACAAACGAACTATATTTATATTTAATCGCAGGTATGTCATTATTGTGCAAAAGAGTTACATTTTTGTTATTTACAGGTTCAATACTGTTGTCTATAGGTGCATTTATAAATGCATCATCGTATGCTGGCATGCTCATGCATCAGCAAGGGATCGAGCAATCAACATGCACCGATGCGGCCGGCATAGGCCGTTTACCGTCAGCTCCCCGGCAATTCATGACTGCTTCAGATGTTCAGGACGATGATATACTGCTGGATGATCAGGACAATCAGGATTATGAGATTCTATTTAAGCCAGGAATCACGTCTCAAACTGTAAGAAGCAGACATTTTTATCACTCGCGAAGG
This sequence comes from bacterium, assembly GCA_021787655.1. Lineage (GTDB taxonomy): Bacteria > JAMCPX01 > JAMCPX01 > JAMCPX01 > JAMCPX01 > JAJYLM01. The sequence continues at coordinate 5,850 of JAJYLM010000014.1, read as the reverse complement.
TACGTTCAAAGGGCATGTAAAGTTCGATGGATCAGCATACAATGTTAGCACCAGTGACTGGATCTTCCCTCCTCTTTACAGGAGCAATGATATCCTCTGTCGGTATTGCCCCTCGTTCCCCGCTCATGAACGCACTCCAGGTATTCTTCCCGGCTTTTTCATTTCATACCAGAAATAAATCTTGTTTCAAAGGAGTATTGAATGGGTAATTTCACACTTCACTCTGGCAGAACCAGTAGTCCCCTGCGCATCAAGTCATCAGAAAAACTCTTCAACATTCTCATTCTGATTCGATCTCCATGGAGGTATTATCATTGCAGAAGGGTAGGCACCTATGCCTCGATTATTGCCAACAACATAGGCATGTCAAAAGACCATGTGCGGTATTTGAAAATTGCCGGGATTGTGCATGACATTGGATTTTCCGCGATCAATGACCGCATCCTCGACAAGGAATCGAGCCTGACACGTGAAGAGTATACAATCGTCAAATTCCATCCCATGCTTGGCATGAGGTTATTGGATTGTTACGGCTTTCCCCAGGAAATAATCCAGGCTGTGGTTCAGCACCATGAATCCTTTGACGGCAGCGGATATCCCCTTGGTTTGAAGGGTTCCCAAATAAGCATGTACGGCAGAATACTGTTTCTCGCAGAGGCTTTCGATACGATGACCAGCGACACACCCTACCGGCATGCGTCTACAATTGACGCTGCAATGGAATCAATAAAGGAGATGTCAGACAAGGTATTCGACCCCGAACTCGTCAACGCCGTACTGGACTCGCAGGAACTGGCTGCGTTCTGTATGAAGAAGGGTCGTGTGCAGCCGGGTAATGCCAACCCTCTTTTTCCAACGGATGATCTTTTTTCGCTGTAGCTTCCATTATCATGAAAAGAAAAGCAGGGTACATGTCCATGCACCCTGCCCGTATACTGATGAATTCTTTTCTTATTTTAGTCTTGATTCTACTGCGGACCAATCAATGATTTTAAAAAACGCCTCGATGTAGTCTGCCCTCTTGAGCCCGAAATCGGTAATGAATGCATGTTCGAACACATCCAGTACCAGCAGAGGAGTGCATCCTGACGGATGGCCGGTATCGTGCTCATTGATCCAGAAATTGATCAGGTTGCCGTTGGTGTTGTCCTGATACAGGATTGTCCATCCAATGCCCCTCATTGCACCTGTTGCACGGAATTCTTTTTCCCAGTTTTCAACGCTGCCGAAGCTCTCTGCAAGCTTCTTCGCGAGTTTTCCGTCCTTGACAAGAGGTGCCGCGCCGCCGAGGTTCTCAAAATACAGCTCGTGGAGCCGCATGCCGTTGAATTCCCAGCCGAGTCTCCTCTTTACTTCCGCGAACTCGGTCGTTCCTGTTTTGCCGTCTTTGAGCAAAGCGCCGAGTGTATCCAGCTCCTTGTTGGTGTTGGTCACATATCCCTGATAAAGGGTAAAGTGATTTTTCAATAGCTGCTCGCTCAATCCCTTGATCCCTATTAATTTGGTATAGTCTTTTGCACTGTACGCCATTCTTATCCTCCTTATTTTTATTTGCCTAAGGCCTTATAAACCTTGCCGACGATATTCTCTCCCGGTTTCAGGGTCTTGTCCCCCGGTTTCCATTTTGCAGGGCATACCTCCTGCGGGTGTTCACGTACATACAGGAATGCCTTGACCTTCCGGACCAGCTCATCCGCGTTCCTGCCAACGTTGTTGAGATTGACCTCTGTTCCTGCAAGCGTACCGTCGGGGTTGACAATGAATGTTCCCCTGAAGGCAAGCCCGGTGTTTTCATCATAAACACCGAAGACTCTGGAAACAGTACCTGTCGGATCAGCTCCCATGTGGTATTTAACGTGTTCTAACAGCTTTTCCTGCAATTGCCAAGCCAAATGAACATGCTGGGTATCTGTACTGACTGATACAACCTCACAGCCGAGTTTTTTCAGCTCCTCCTGTTTTTCAGAGAGGTCTGCCAGTTCGGTCGGGCAAACAAAGGTGAAATCAGCAGGATAAAAAACAAGAATGACCCATTTTTTGTTCTCCAGGGCCGTCTTTAAACTGAACTTGCCATAGACGCCTTCAGACGGCTCATACGTTGCAATCTCGAACTCCGGTACCTTTTGACCAACCCTTAACGCTTCCATAACGTTCCTCCTTTTTATAGTTTAAATTTGATGAGTATCGTTGTTCCTGCACACGGAACATATTCCGTAAAATTCAATGTTATTTCCCAGCAGGGTAAAACCTTCAAGTGCCTGTTCGGGAATATGGAGTGAGTAATCAATGTCGATGTCCATGATCTTCCTGCAGCGTATACATACCAGGTGATGGTGTGTATGCATGTCCGGATCAAAACGTTTTTTGCCCGGGTCAATGGAGATCTCTTTCACAACCTTGTGCTTGACCAGTGTGTTGACGACATTGTAAACAGTCGCGTACGACATGGACGGGAACCGCTTTGAAACGTGTCTGTAGATCTCTTCGACCGAAGGGTGAGTCCTGTTTCCCTCAAGGTATGCCAGAATAGCCAGGCGCTGTGGTGTCAACTTGATATTCAGTTTTTTGTATTTCTTTATGTCCTGCCTCATAATTATAATTATTATAATATAATAAATAATATTGTCAAGTATTATATTTAATCTGTAATAAATGCTTGGCCTTTACAGAGATGATGCCGTTAGTATTTGTTTTATCCGGCTATTGGTATATAGTGTGTCAATGGTTGAAACCGAACATACAAAACAGATAACTGCAAACAGGATTGCATCGCACAACTACGAGCTCTTCGACCGTTACGAAGCAGGCATCGTCCTGAAAGGGTACGAGGTAAAGTCGCTACGGTCCGGGGGCATGAATATTCGCGACAGCTATGTCGTTATCAAAAACAACGAGGTGTTTCTCGTCGGTGCACACATAGCGCCGTATGATCATATGACGTCCGAACGCTATGATCCGACACGAACGCGTAAGCTCCTGCTGAACCGTTCGGAGATCGACAAGCTCGGCGGTAAGGTGAAAGAACGGGGCTTTACTTTGGTGCCGACACGTGTATATTTTAAGAAAGGACTTGCGAAGCTGGAATTTGCCATTGCCAGGGGCAGGAAGATCTTTGACAAGAGAGAGCAGATCAAAAAGAAGGACATCGAGAGAGAGCAGAGACGCGGCATGAAATAGGGCGGCGGTTCTTCCCCGGTGAACAGGTCATGAGAGTCATGCCAAGAAACATCATTCCTCAAGGGGGCGAAGGGTTTCGACACGGCTACGATAACCTTTTGGTGCATGTCGAGGTCCCATCTACTCGTTAAAAGGATGGAACAAATAGTCGCAAACGACTACGCACTCGCTGCTTAATAAAACAAGCAGCTGAGTTGAAACGGCCACCTTGCGGGCTGGTTCAACGATAAACTTTCAGCAAGGCGACTTCAGAGATTTTTTCTGTTGTATCCGAGGTCGCACCCCAAACAGAATAGCTGGACAAATCCTGTCTGCGGGATGAAGACAGCGAACCTTTAAACGCAGGATAAACATGTAGTACCAGGGGTGAAAATAGTTGTGGACGCGGGTTCAACTCCCGCCGCCTCCATTCTTTATATGAGACTTCAAGCGCATTCTCCTTTTCCTGATGCTGAGACGTTTATAACGTTGAGAGCAAACCATAAAAATGCAGGAGCAAACCACAGACTATAGTCATCAGGGACATTTTGCTCATACTATGATAAGGATGAACAAATGTCGGACACCGTATGGCTACTTGAAAGAACCGGTGAAGTAAAATTCCCCTATCGCCTGAGCATTAAAAGGGGCGAAGATGTCCTTTTGCAGCTCAGGGTGCAGGACAAATGGCCCGGCGCACGCGGTCATATATTCTGTATGCGGGAAGAACTCAGACAATGGCCGGAGGTGATCGAAGAAGTAGAAAGGGTCCCTGTCGTTTCGCTGAACCGGTATGGCAAGAGACTGGCTGTTGTTTTGGACAGGGCAACGAACAAACGGTGTGACTTTTTATTTCTCACGAAGCGGTACAAAACCCAGGATGGCGAATATGAGCAGGTATTCTGGCGTACACAACAGGGGCTGAAGCAGAGAAGGCCAAAGGTCATATTGACAGCCGGTGGTAATCCCTCCTTGGATGTCATTATCGATATCAATGAGAAATACCCATGGAACTTCCATGGATGTACTGTCGAAAGGAAAGCTTTGCCGGCAGGCGACTATGCCCTGATTGATGACCAGGGGATTCTTGCCGTCGTGGAGAGGAAAAGCTTCGATAACATGCTCCAGAACTTTATGCAGATTCACAATCTGCATCATAAGATTGGGGAGATCGAGGCGTATAAGCATGGTGCCATAGTGGTGGAGGCGAATTACTCGGACTTTCTCAATCCGAAAAAGCAGAAGTATTATCCTGTTGCCTTCCTGGCAAAGGCTATCGCTGAACTCTCTGCGATGCATCCGAAAGTGAATATGGTATTTGCGGGGAACAGGAAACTTGCCAATGAATGGGTGCTCCGGTATTTCAGCTCCATACAATCCCATAAGCAGGATGTACCGCATTTCAAAGTTGCGGAGGTCATGGCTGAATATGGACAACCGCAAGAGACGAAGGGCGGTATTTACTTCGATATAAAAAACAAGGTCATAAATGAGACACCACAGGAATTTCATATTACAGAGATAAAAGACCTGTTTCCGGATGTCGATATATCGACAATCAGAAGGGTACTTGTGGATTTACGGAAGCAAGGTGCTCTTGTATGCACTGGCCGGGGAACAAGCAGCAAATGGATATGGATAAAAAGAGATAACGGAGAAAAGCATTGAATCTGTTTGCACTGCATTTACAGGCGGATTCCCGCTTGGATTGGAATAACGATGAAAGCCGTTTACACAGATCATCGGACATACTCTGCTCGATTGAGATCATCCGTACCAAAATGGTATTGTAGTATGCGTATCTCAGCCCCCATTGCTCTTCTTTAAGAGCAGTTTTTCAAAATTATCTTAAAGATAAATATGATTGTTTTTTTGTTGTGAAGTATCTAAACGCAAAATAGTAGATCTTGTTATTGACATATAAATAGAAATAATTACAAATTTGTTTTCATTTTTTATGATATTTATCGCAATGTATTTACCTATATAGTTGATATATAAAGAAAAATTATTCTATTGACTTTTTATAACTAACCTTATACAAAATGATTGTGTCCTACGTCATAGACAGACAAACACTGTTACTATACAAAAGTAAAAAATAAAAGGAGGTTTCAATGAAGACAAAGGCATTTCCTAAACTAATTATTCTGAGCATGCTTGTCATGCTCGTTGCAGCAGGATGCAGCGGTTCAAACGGCTCTACAGGTAAAACGGGTGCAGCCGGTATCACGGGGCCTACAGGACCTGTGAGTCTTGCACCGTCTATCACAGGATTAGATCCTACCATGGCATCATTCAACACGATCATAACCATTACCGGAGAAAACTTCGCATCAACGCTCTCTGGCGTCACCGTATACTGTGACGGGGTACCGGCAATGCTTATCAGCGCATCATCAACACAGCTGACAGTATCAGGTTGCGGGAAGACAGGTGTTACAACGCCATACCAGGCCGGGGTGGGTGTACTGGTAAACAATCAAATGAGCAACGGATTGAACGAATGGATCGTTCCATCAGGCTATGTATCACTGTTTCCTGCAGCGTCATTGACAGGCCCTCAGGGGGAGGTTTATGACAGCACCACCGGTAAACTTTATATAGCAGACAATGCCGGAGTGTTTGCTGTCGACAATGCGACTGGCTGGACGACAAAGATAGTTCCTGCAACCGCATCATGTGCAAGCTGTA
>JAJYLM010000013.1 GCA_021787655.1 bacterium | reverse complement strand
GTTCGTCTATAACAGGTGCAGGCTGCCAAGCACCTCAGATCATAAAACTTCCGCCGTTGACCGGGATATATTCGCCGGTAATGTATTCGGCCAGGTTGGACGCAAGAAATACGACGGCACCTGCAATATCACCCGGTTGGCCGATTCGTTTCAGTGGATTTGCCTCGGCAGCCAGCCTGAGGCCTTCGGAAGGCTGATGTGCAACAGCGTCGGTCAGCGTCAGACCCGGGCCGACGACATTGACGGTTATCCCCTGCCCTCCAAGTTCCAGTGCCATGACCTTTGCAATGCCGTCGACTGCCGATTTTGCGGCAGCATGTGCGGAAAAGCCATAGCCTGGCCGGCGGGACAGCCCGCTGCTGATGAAGATCAGCCTGCCCTGCCTGCGTTTGATCATGTCTTTCAGGACTGCCTGCGAGCACTGGTACAGCGCCCTCATTTCTCCGAGTATCTTGGACTCGATATCGTTCCATGTAAGTTCTGTAAACGGCTTTACAGGAAAGGAGATGTTTGCATTGTTGACCAGAACATCGATCTTACCGTATGTCTGGAGTATTGACCCGACCATGGCATCGACCTGCGCCTTATCCCTGACATCAGCCTGGTAAATCATGCCCGATCCCTCGTTCCTGCGAATCGTTTCAAGGATCTGCGCAGCGGTTTCCTTATTGTGCAGATAATTGATGATGACCGTTGCCCCGTGGTCCGCAAGAGCGGCTGCGATCGCAGCTCCAATGCCCCTGCTTGCCCCTGTTACCAGAATGACCTTGTCTTTTAATCCAAGTTCCATGGCATACCTCCCTGAATCCTCTATCACCTCTGTCTAAAATACCTCTATCCGATACACAGTGCCCGGGTTTGCAGGCGCGCCTTGCAGAGTGAAGATGGCGGTCCCGTTGTCGGTTCCGTTAACGACGAACGATGTACCGCTTATCATACCGCAGGCAACTGCACCGGTGTCCGTTGACGTGCAGGGCGCAAGCGCCTGACCGCTCCCGTTGGTCAGCACAGCACTCGCAGGGCTCAGCCCTGCTGCAGACGAACTCATGGAAAAGGAGGAGCCGTCGTACACTGTAAAGCTGCCGTTTGCGCCCGGGTATACACGAATAGTTTGTGCTGTGATGACATCCGCAAGGGTCGTGCCGGTCGTTACCGTCGTTCCGGTTATCAGCGTGTCCGGTGCCTGGGTGAGCATGGGGATGATCGAGCCTGCAGGGACAAACACCGGGATGCTGTCCTCCGGTGCATCAACAGTGACGCTCACACCGCCGGCAACAGCAGGTCCGCCGCTGAAGAAGGGGTACCAGTTTCCCTGGGGCAGGTACAATGTCCTGGTTATCGCACCTTGTGTGACCACCGGAGCGACCAGCATGTTGTCGCCGAACAGGTATTCATCGTCAATCGTTGCCGTGTTCGGATCCGAGGAATACCGCAGCCACAATGCCTGCATGATGGGGGTACCGTCCTGGTGGGCCCTGGTCATGGCAGTATAGATGTACGGGAACAGTTCGACGTGCAGGGTCGCGTAGGTCTTGAACATCTGGATCGTGGCTGCGTCAGAGTCCCAGTTCCAGTTTTGGAAGACATTGTAGCCCCGGTGTGTACGCATAACAGGCGTAAAACATCCGAGCTCTGTCCATCGATCATACAGCTCAGCCGTTGACGCAGTGCCGCTGGGAGCGTACCCCGCGATATCATGGGTGAAGATTGGAACGCCGGATATACCAAGGTTGATCGCAGCCGCCACAACGGTCTGCAGGCCGAAGGTCGGATCGAAGTCCGTGTTCTGGTCTCCTGCCCAGACAACCGGCTGGTACGGCTGGGCTCCGAGATAACCGGAACGCATGAAGAATGCAAAATCGCCTGTCGGTATGTCCGATGACATTGCCCGGTAGTTCAACTTCGCCCACAGGACAGGGTACTCGTTGTGCATCTCAGATGCAGGTCCTGCCTGAAGGAACGCATCGTACGGCAGCCATTCGCCGAAGTCGGCCATCCATCCGCTGAAGCCGAGGCTGACAGCAGTAAACATAAATCCACTCATCCACGAAGCAGCTGATGGATTCGAAACGTCGAGCATGCTTTCAGGTGTAAACAACGAGCCTGTGAACGTGTACGGAACGCCCGTTGATCGGGTGATCAAATACCCTGCAGACGCTGCCACCGGATAATAGCTCCTGTCCTGGTTCACGAATGAGTTGAAGTACGCAAGTGACTTGAACCCCATGCTGTTGAGCGATATGTTCAGACCTGCCATGTCAGGGTACAGCGTCGTGTCCGAGATCCAGTTATGACCCGTTACATAGCCGCTTGGAAACGTCACTGCGCCTGCCCAGTCCTGGTACCAGATCGCAGACGACGGAATTTGATAGTTCCGCAGCTCATCTGCCGTGTTAAGGACCTGGGACTGGCCGAGTTCTGCAGCAATCCACGGGCCGATGACCCAGAAGGGCGACAGAGGCTGTCTTCCAACAATGCCCGTGAAGTCACGCACAATATGGATCGGATCCGAATCCGCTATGAGAATAATGTGCATCGTGGTGTCCCAGAGCTCTATGCTTGCCTGCCTTGGATCAGAAGCACACAGATCAAACTTGCTGTATGATGTCGAACTGACAAGCACACCGGCAGGCCTGCTGGTCAGCACGAACGGCTCGGGATAATACGTCGGGTGCAGTGCCTTTTGCAAGCTCGATGCAATGAGCGTATCCTGGAAGAACCCGTGATCCTGCGCCCAGATACCCACGATGTTGCCCCGCTGATCCAGGCTGTTGTACTGTTCGCCCAGGCCGTAGAAGTGGTCGTCCGCTGAGCACGCCATATTCAGCAGCGTCCTGTTGAATGGCTGTCCTGTAGCGGTTGTTGCCGCAGGTGCAGTGACCGATAGAGCGAGCATGTTCGGGTCCAGGGGTGTAATGACAATGAAGGCAGTTGCAGCAGTGTTGCCCAGGGGGACGCTGGCAGCAATGACAAGCCTGCTGCTGTCCGAAGAAATAACGCTGAACGAAGAGGGCTTGAACCACACCGCCGTCTCGGTGATAGCGAACGATCCGAAGGTATCTGTGACCGAAGGCGTACCGCTTCCGAACGAAAAGGTGTCCGCTGAGCCCGGCAGAATGGTCCTGTTGTACCGGTCGACCACAGACAGCGATGTACCGCTGACCAGGACGCGGAAGGTGCCGAGCGGGTAGTTCGCTGCACCTTTGGAGGAACTCCCGCAGCCGGCAAATAGTATCGGCAACAGCAGTGCTGCCAGGATCACGCTCCAATGATTCTTCATACGATCTCCTTTCAGTAAAGGAAGGTAAGGTTATGTCCGTTTGAGCAGGCCGATGTCCGGAGGAACCCATCCGCCGAAGGCCTTTTCGAGCTCGAGTGCGACTGCAATCGTCACGTGATCATTGCCGTGTATGGATGCGACCTGCACACCGAGCGGCAGGCCCGCATCGTTGAGCCCGAGCGGCACCTGGGTTACCGGCAATTCCATCATATTGAGGATGGCTGTATAGGCAAAGTCGAACGGCGTCAGCAGGGGCCTTCCATGCACCGGCGCTGGCCGCGAGTAGGAGGGATACAGCATGATACCGTTGTGTCCGATGGCATCGACCAGGTCCTGCCGCAGCTGCAGTCCGGCATCGACCAGCTTCTTCGTCCGTGCAGGCATGAACCGGAACAGGTCTTCTGCCATGGCAAGGACCAGCGACGGAAGGGTGTGGTCCGAGATGCGCAGTGCCCATTTCATGAATTCCGGGACTGCCCGCAGGCGGACACCGTTACCGAGGCTGACGTTGAACGATTCCTGGTCCGATGCGGAGAGCATCGACGACCAGATATCGAAGGAATGCGCGAGCGCTGAAAATTTCATCTTTTTTACCCTGGCGCCTTTCGATTTCAGGTAGTCTGCGGCCCTGTGCTGGGCAGACATTAAGTCCGCGCTGACCTTGGTTTTTCCATTGTCTTCGACATCGATGACCGTGAGACCGCGAAGCTGCACACCGGTGATACTGTGGATCTTCATTTCCACGCAGCCAGTGTCCTCGTTATCAGGCCCGGCCATAAGTTTGAGCAGCGGCATGAGGTCCTCGGCCCTGCGTGCCAGGGGACCTGTCGAAAGATACCGCATGGCCTGGTTGCGTGCCAACGGGTACTGTCCTGTGTTCGGAACAAGTCCGCCGGTCGCCTTGTGCCCGAAAACGCCGTTGAAAAAGGCAGGCATGCGGATAGAGCCTCCGATATCTGCCCCGAGACCGAACGGTGATCCTCCGGAACCGACAATCGCACCTTCACCGCCGGAACTGCCGCCGACGATATGCCGGTGGTCGTACGGATTATTGGTCCTTCCATAGAGCTTGTTATGTGTCTCCATCCACATGCACAGCTCCGGTACATTGGTGACTCCCAGGGGAATTGCCCCTGCCTGCCGCAGCCGTACAACAGTCGTCGCATCTTTACGGGAAACGATGTTTTTGCGTGCGACCAGTCCCGAGGAATTCGGCATGCCGGTCAGCATAAAGCTTTCCTTGATGGTGCACGGGACGCCGAGGAAGGGCGGAAGGGATTCAGGGTCATCCTGTTTGATCCGCCGGTCGGCTGCACGCGCCTCCTTCCGTGCTGCGTCAAACCGGTCTCTGACGAGCGCGTTGATGGCCGGATTGACCTTCGTGATATGGTCGATATGAAGTTGAACGACCTCCAGCGACGTGATTTCCTGTTTCCGTATCATCCTGGCAAGGCGAGTTCCTGACAGGGTCAGTACTTCTTCCATAGAGATTTCCCATCCTTTGTTTTATTCGGGGTTTGAAGTGCAGCCGGACGCACTGCTGTCCGTACCGGGCAACCAAAGCCCGCAGCATCCTACCACAGCGTATGGAAAATGCAATCCGAAAAGGCCGCCCGTTCAGAGGGCGGGCAACAAAAACTGGAAAAAAACACGGACTTATGATACACAGGAAAGTCTCAAAAGGAGCTGGTATGAAGAAGGTTGGTATTGTTGGGATCGGCACCACACCGTTCAAGGCGCGGTGGATTGAGAAGACCTACTACGAACTTGCCTATGATGCGGCTAAACTCGCCCTTGAGGACGCAGGAATCGATAAGAAGGAAGTCGGCGGGGTCGTCTACGGTATTTATAATGAGTTTTTCGAGCGTCAGTTTATGCCGGACGTCTACATCCATAACTACATCGGCATGGGACTCAAGCCGTCCGTCAGGATCGCAACAGGAGGAGCAACCGGCGGTGCTGCCGTTTTTGTGGGCTGGACATGGATCGCTTCCGGACTGTACGATATCGTCATGGTGCTCGGTGTCGAGAAGGCAACCGACAATTACAACTATGCCGTCGGACACGCCACACCCGAGACCCTGAAGGCGATCCTGTTTTCAGGCGACATGACCTTTGAAAATCCCATGGGCCTGACCGCTGCTGCATCGTACGCACTGCCCCTGATAGCGCACATCGACAGGTACGGCAGCCCGACGGAACGCCAGATGGCAATGGTCTCCGTCAAAAACCACAAGAACGCCATGAACAACCCGATCGCTCAGAGCCCGAAGCTACTGACGGTCGACGAGGTCCTGAATTCGAAGATGATCACCTACCCGTTCAAGTTCTACGACAACTGCCTGTATTCGGAGGGCGCCTCGGCGATCATCCTCGCATCCGAGGACAAGGCAAAGGCGCTGACCGACCATCCTGCATGGATCACGGGCGTCGGCCTGTCCCTGGACAAGGCGTTCGCCGGCGAGCGGGACGACATAACGATCTTTACCTCGAGCCAGTATGCAGGCAGGGACGCGTACGCCATGGCCGGAATCAGGAACCCGCGGAAGGAACTGGATTTCGCCGAACTGCACGATGCGTTTACCGGCGCAGAGATCCTGTCGTATGAAGCATTCAACTTCTGCAAACCCGGCGAGGGCGGCGCTCTCGTCGAGGACGGCGTTGTCGAGATGACCGGCGACCTGCCGGTCAGCCCCAGCGGCGGTCTCATCGGCTGCGGACATGCGGTCGGAGCCACCGGCGTGATGCAGACCGGAGAGGCGGCGCTGCAGGTGCAGGGCAGGGCTGAACAGCGGCAGGTAAAAAATGCAAGGGTCGGCCTGGTGCAGAGCATCGGCGGTCCGGCAACAGCGTGGACCGCAGCTATGATCGTCGAGAGGATCGAAACGGCAACAGCGAAGCCCGGCCCGAAAAAGAAGAAGCGGAACCAGCGCAAGCGAAGCAAAAAATAGCAGGAGGACGAAGTCCCTGCTGCGCAGGACAGGAGGAGAAAAGGAGTTTGCATGATTCAGAACAAAGAACAATGGCTTGAAGATGCCTCGAAGAAGATCAAGGTCCCGAAGGAACAGATCGCCCGTGCATTCCAGGCGGAACTCGACGGCGCTCCCGCAATCGACGCTCCCCTCGAGATCCCGGACATTATGGACATTACGTATAAATATTCCTACGGCGGTATCTCACGGTTTTTCCGGGAGATCCGCGACAACCGGCAGCTGTACGGGACCCGGTGCCCGTCGTGCGGCAAGGTGTGGCTGCCGCCGAGGATCAACTGCAACGAATGTTACGAACCGACAACGTGGGTAAAGCTGGGCGGCACAGCGGCGATAGTGACCTACACCATCGTGTACTACGCCACGTCCGTGTTTTACGGAAAGACGCCGTACGTCTGCGCGTTTGTCCGGGTGGACGGTGCCGATACGCTGATCATGCAGAACGTCTTTGTGAACGATGTCAGGCAGGCGAAGGTCGGCATGAAGCTGAAGATCCAATTCAAGGAAAACAGGAACGGTGACATGGGAGACTTCTGGTTCGTCCCGGCAGAGGAGGCGCGCTGACATGAACGACGTGTACGAGAGGAACATCAACATACGCCTGCACACGATCGATCAGAACACGGTCGTCGTCACTGCGACGCTGCTGGACCTGCACCACAGCATCAGCACCGAGATAACCATCGACCTGACATCCCGCCAGATCGTCAATGCGGATGCTAAGATGGTGCGCGTACCCTATACCGGCTGCCCGAACGCGCTGGTCAACATCCGCTCCATCGTAGGTCTGAAGGTCGAACGGGGCATCAACAAGCAGATCGCGGACCGTCTTGGCCATGCAGCCGGATGTACGCACCTTGTCGAGATTATACAAAATGCTATGAGATTTTCCTCATCCATGCTAATAGGGGTAAGGGCGGGGTATGGAACGGTGGACAAGAAGAAGAATCTCAGCGAACAGGAAAGGATTGCAAACGTTATGCCGTATTTAAAGAACACATGTATTGTTTTTAAGGAAGGTTGAGTATGGCACTATCACTACCAAAAGGCTTTTTATACGCGGGGGCTGCGAGCGGGATAAAGACCGACGGCAAGAAGGACCTTGCCATCATTTATTCGGAAGCACCCGCAGTCGCAGCAGGCATGTTCACCACGAATGCAATCAAGGCCGCTCCGGTCACCGTTACGATGAACCATCTCAGGAAGGGAACGAAGCGGATCATCGTTGCGAACAGCGGGGTTGCCAACGCGGCGACAGGGCAGAACGGCATCAAGGACGTCAACGCGGTTGTCGACGCCTATGCAAAAGGCTTCCAGGTAAAATCCGACGAGGTGCTGACTGCATCGACCGGCGTTATCGGGAGGAGGCTGCCGGTCGAAAAGATCGTCGCGCAGATACCGTCCCTGAAGAACGACCTCTCCCGGCAGGGGTTCATGGACGCCGTCCGGGCGATCATGACAACCGATACCGTTCCAAAGTACGGTTCAAGGAGGCTGAAGATCAACGGCAAAGAGGTGATCCTGACCGGATTTGTCAAGGGTTCGGGGATGATCCAGCCGCACATGGCGACCATGCTGGCATTCTACACCTCGGACGCAGTGATTTCCCAGGCCGCGCTGAAGAAGGCCCTGCTCGCTGCGACGGACCGGTCGTTCAACCGGATCACGATCGACGGCGAGATGAGCACCAATGACACGGTCCTGGTCCTTGCGAACGGCCTCGCGCAGAACGATGCGATTGCAGAGGACGGAAAGAACTACCAGCTTTTCGAACAGGCGCTCATGGATCTTTCGAAGGAGCTTATTGAAAAAATGGTCAAGGACGGCGAGGGTGCGAGCAAGGTCATCGAGGTCAACGTGCAGGGTGCAAAGGCCGAAGAGGATGCCCGCACGATCGCATTCAGGCTTGCAAATTCGCCGCTGATCAAGACTGCATTTTTCGGGGAGGACCCGAACTGGGGCAGGATCGTTGCGACTGTCGGGGCAGCGTGTTCCTACGCGAACGAATCCACGCTGAAGATCTGGATCGGCAAGCAGGTCGTGTTCAACAGCGGGAAAGGCATCGACAACGATGCCCTGCTGAAGGTGAGGAATTCCATGAAGAACAGGACCATCCAGCTCACCATCGACCTCGGCGCCGGGAACAAGGTCTTCAACGTTATGACCTGCGATCTGACGTATGATTATGTCCGCATCAATTCGACCTATACGAGCTGAGTGATATGAAGCAAGCCTCCTGTCAAACCATGATTTTTCTTGCAGGCATTTTGACAGTGCAGGTGCTGATGGCCGGCGCCGGGACCGCCCGGGCGGACATCTATTCCTACGTTGACAACAACAACGTCGTGCACTTTACGAATGTGCCGACGACCGGGAGATACAGGGTTATATTCAGGGACCCCGGGTCGTACGACCACACCCAGATCTCACCGTCGAAGCTTCAGGCCCGGGTTTTCAGGATCGCGAAAAAGTACGGTGTCGATCCTCTGCTGATCATGGCGATGATCAAGGTCGAGAGCAATTTCATGCCGTACGCGATTTCGTCGGCAGGCGCCGTGGGGCTCATGCAGCTCCTGCCGTCGACCGCACGGACGATGGATGCCGGAAACCTGTACACGCCGAAAGACAACATCGAGGCAGGGGTCCGGTATTTTAAATACCTGTTTACCCTTTTTAACGGTGATTACATCAAGGCGATAGCGGCCTACAATGCGGGTGAGAATGCTGTGATACGATACAAGGGTATACCGCCGTATCCGGAAACACAGTGGTATGTGACCAGGGTCTTAAGGGCCTTTTGGAAAATGAAGGGATATTCGCAGAGGTGAGCATGGCCAGAATAAAGCGACTTTCGCAGAACAATACGCATGACAAAGCCCTCGAAAAGGCAAAAAAGTATATTGCCGAGGAGAATTATGTTGATGCCAAGGAAGAGATCGAGCGCGTCCTCGATTCGAATCCGACGGACGACAGGGCGCTCAACCTTCTCGCAATCGTCATGCTCAAGCTCGAACAGTACAACCGGGCCGTCAAGATCTACGAAGAACTGATAGCACGGTATCCCCAGACCATCTCCCTGCGCACGAACCTCGGCGTGGCGTATCTGAAGAACAACCAGCAGGATAATGCGATCAAGGAGTTTGCCTTTGTCCTGCAGAAAGATCCGGACAGCAAAACAATTCTGAAGCTGTACGGGAAGGCGCTGCTCCAGCTCGGTAAGAAGGACGAAGCCATCGGGATGTTTACCAGGGCCGGGATGGATGACTACGTAAAAAAGATACAAAAGGGCGGTCCTGTCGAATCTGATCTGTCGACCGAGGACGTCGTACAGGATGTCATGGAGAAAGAAAAAGCCCCCGGCGATCAGGAGAGGGCACACATTCCGGAACCAGCCGCGCAGCAGGAATCCGGGCACGGGCAGGAAACCATGCAGGCACCAGCACAGGTCTTCGAAGCACTGCAGGAGTCCGGGCATCAGCTTCCCGCAGAACCCGCCGCAGAAGAACCGGCCATAGAGACCGAACGCGGTCCTTCTGCCACAGACGAGCAGGAGATTATGAACGAGAACGCTGCAGCAGATGAGGAGCACAGTGCACTGCCGGAAGAACAGCCCCCGGTGCAGCCCCGGGAACCGGAGCAGGAACAGCCGGCTGCGCGGGACCCTCAGGCAATGGCGCAGGAAACTGCACCTTTTCCCCAGCGGGAAGAACGGCAGTCCGCGCAGCAGGATGGGCAGGAGCCCGCCGGTGCGCAGGCTGAGGACGGCCTGCACCTGCTTGCGGAAAAAACCGCGCTGGTACACTTCAGCGCCCCTGTCAGTTTTATCAGCGACTCCATGATCCAGTTCAACCTGAACGGGACCGTGGTGTACGTCAGGGACAAGGGAATCGTGTCTCTGGCAGAGACGCTCACGATCGAGCAGGCATACAAGCGGTACCGGGGCAGGGACACGAAGTCCCTGTTTGCCGAAAAGAAAGACGATCCCATTGTCCTCGTGTACGGCAGAGGCGCCATCGTGCTCAGGAGCGACTATGCGGCTGTGCGTGAGTTCAACCTGAAAAACGAATCCATGTTTTTTGACGACGATCGGTTTGTGGCGTTCCAGGGCGACCTCGAGTGGGAAAACGGAAGGGTGGAGATCCAGACGGACAAATCCATCAACGTGACCCAGATCAGGGGCACGGCAGATGTGTTCATCGGCCTGAACGGAAGCCTGCACAGCATCCGGGTTTCAGCGGAGCAGCCTTTGTCCATTAAGCTGAGCACGCTCATCGGGTGGTACGGAAAACTGATCCCGCGCCAGTCGGCGGTCAGACATTACAGCGACGGCGGCTCTATCTCATTCCACGGGGAAGGAGTGGTTTTTATCGATGCGTGAAGACCTTTCCAGCGATTTGAAGTCGCTCCCGAACCTGCTCAGCCTGTCGCGGGTGTTTATCATCCCCTTTATCGTGGTATTGTTCGAGGTGATCAGGTACACCGCACCTGTGCACCCCGGTATGCTCAGGTGGATAAGCTTTGTCTGTGCGGTCCTGTTCGGCATCGGCGGACTCACGGACTTTTTCGACGGGTTCTTTGCACGGAAGTACGGTGGAACAACGAACCTCGGCAAGCTGCTCGACCCGTTGTCGGACAAGCTCCTCATTGCCACGACCATGATCATGCTGGTATCGATCGACCGGCTCCACGCGTGGATCGTGGTCCTCATCGTCGGCAGGGAGATCGCAGTGACCGGTTTACGCGCGCTCTCCGCCAGCTCCGGTTTGATCATTCCGGCGTCACTCGAAGGAAAGTACAAGACGAATTTTCAGATAGCCGCGCTCATCGGCCTCCTGATACACTACACCTATTTCGGTGTGGATTTTCAGAGGGTGGGCATGCTGTTCATATGGGTTGCTCTGATCGTAACGATGTGGTCAGGGGTCAACTATTTCGTAAACTTCGCTCATACACTAAAAACGGAGGTGTAATATGGCAGTAGCACGCGTAACACAGGTTGTAGCGTCATCCACAAAGGGCTGGCAGGAGGCATTCAACGACGGTCTGAGAAGGGCGAACAAGACACTGAGGAACCTGACCGGGGCGGAGATCGTATCGCAGAAGGCGAAGATCCAGGACGGCAAAGTCTCCGAATACCGCGTCACCATGAACATCACCTTTATTCTTGAGGACTGACACCGCCTGTACTCCAGGGGGCGGGTCGATCCTGCCCCCTGCGCATTCTCCAGCCAAAACGCCGTCCGATCGCGGCGTTGACTCTCCCTGCACCGTGGTTATCTTTACAGAAGTCTATGCACAAATTTAATCCGGAACATGCACACAACCTCACGAGCCCGCAGCGTCTCGAGCACGAAAAGCCGGACGTCATCATCAAGGCAGCCGGTGCGGCTGAATCTATGGTGGTCGCCGATGTGGGCTGCGGCACGGGTTTTTATTCGTTTCCCCTCGCACAGGTCGTCGGCAGCGACGGACTCGTGTATGCAGTCGATCTGTCGAAGGACATGATCAGCCTTCTCGCAAAAGAAATGGAACAGCGCTCCGTGCGCAATATCAGGCCGGTCCTTTCCCATGAAGCGAGCATTCCGCTCGCCGACAAGATCGCGGACATGGTGGTCAACGTGAACATGTTCCACGAGGCCGAGGACCGCGACGCCTTCATCATGGAGCTGAAGCGGCTCATGAAAGACGACGGCCGCCTTCTGCTCATCGATCATAAGAAGGAACCGAGCCCGACAGGACCGCCGCTGGAAGAAAGGGTCGCCTACGAGGATGCCGTCGCGCTGCTGAAAAAATATTTCGATATCGTCGTGAAGGGGCCGTCCGGCGATCGTCAGTACGGCATCCTGGCAATGAAATGATGCAGGGCCGGGAGCAGCGACGATGAAGGAACGGTATGTCATCAGGAACGCCTTTCTCGTGGACGGGAGCGGCGCTCCCGGTTTTACTGCGGACATCGAGGTGGACAAGGACAGGATCAGCCGCATATCGAAGACCGGTATCGCTGCTGACGACGTCATCGATGCAGCAGGCATGACCGTGGCGCCGGGGTTCGTCGACATTCATTCGCACTCGGATTATCACATCCTGCTGAACCCGTACGCAGAGAGCAAGGTCCGGCAGGGTGTTACGACGGAGGTGAACGGGAACTGCGGCTATGCGATAGCGCCTGTGGACGGACTGATCAAGGAGGAACGTGAACAGCAGTACTACGACAGCTACCGGCTCAGTCTGAAGATCAGGAGCCTTGCCGATTATTTTCAGACGGTCGAACAACAGGGCAGTTCCGTCAACAACGCCATGCTTGTGGGCCAGGGAACGATCCGCGGATCGGTCATGGGGAGGGCGGCCGGCAGGGCGACGGGTGCGCAGCTGGACAGGATGCGTACCCTGGTCAGGGAGTCCATGGAGGCCGGAGCGATCGGCATGTCGACAGGGCTGGCATACACGCCCGGTGCATATGCGGATACGCAGGAAGTGACAGAGCTTGCAAAGGTCGTGGCTGACCACAAGGGTATCTATGCAACGCACATGCGCTCAGAAGGCAGGGCCCTCGTGGAGTCCGTGGAAGAGGCGCTCGCCATCGGCAGGGACGCAGGTCTGCCGGTCGAGATAAGCCACCTGAAGACCATGCACCCGGAAAACTGGCACAAGATTGATACGGTGTTCGGGTTGATCGAAGCAGCGCAGCAGCAGGGTGTCGACGTTGCTGCGGACCGGTACCCGTACCTGTCCGCATACACAGGGCTCGCCTCGGTCATGCCAGACTGGGTCTATGCTGATTCTACGGAAGCAGCACTCCAGCGGCTTTCGGACACAACGGTCAGGAGCAGGATCGAATCCGAATTAAACGCACAGCACAGCGACATGAAGGATTTTCTGTCCCGCATCATGCTGTCGCAGTGCTTTACGGACGCGAACAAGAAGTTCGAAGGCAAAAATATCGTCGAGATAGCGTCGGAGCTCGGCATGGAGCCGCTCGCTGCGGTGTATCACCTGCTGCTGCAGGAAAAGCTCATGACAACCGCGATCTACTTTGCCATGAATGAAGACAACCTCAGGCGCATCCTTGCAAAGCCGTACGTGTCGATCGGTTCCGATGCAGGACTGCGGGCTGATTACGGTCCCCTGTTCGAAGGAAAACCGCACCCGAGGTCCTACGGCACGTACCCCAGGGTTTTTTCGGACTTCGTGAAGACGAACATCCTCAGCCTCGAGCAGGCGGTTAACAAGATGACGCTGCTGCCTGCACAGCGTGCGGGCATTCACGACAGGGGCATGATCAAGGAGGGATGGTTTGCCGATATCGTCGTGTTCTCGCCCGAACACATGGAAGATTTGGCCACCTATGCCCGTCCCCATGTGTATCCGAAAGGTATCGACACGGTCATTGTCAACGGCGTCCCGGTGGTCAGCAAGGGCCTCCACACGAAGGCACTTCCCGGGACCGTGCTCAGAAAAACACGATAACGAGTGCGGCGTATGGGGTTCGAAACGATCCTTGTGGGCCGGCGAGATGACGGAATATGCGTGCTGACGCTGAGCCGGCCTGAAAAACGCAATGCCATCTCGCTGCTGATGCGGCAGGAGATTCTGGCGTGTCTCCATGACTGGGAAACTTCCCCCGGTGTCCGTGCAGTCATCCTGTGCGGTGCAGGCGGGACGTTCAGCGCAGGTTTTGACCTGCAGGAATTTCAGCAGCACGACCGTGCGCAGGAAGTCTTCGAATCATCGGCAGCGTATCACCGTGCGGTCTGGAAATTTCCCAAACCAGTCATAGCAGCCATCCAGGGACATGCGCTGGGCGGCGGTCTGGACCTCGCGGTCCTGTGCGATGTCCGGATCTGCAGCGATGCTGCGGTCTTCGGACATCCTGAGATTAAATTCGGTGCTCCTCCGCTGTTTACGCCGCTGCGGTGGATTATCGGCGACGGGAGGGCCAGGGATCTCTGTCTCACCGGCAGGAAGATCACAGCTCAGGAGGCATACCGCATTGGTCTGGTCAGCGAGGTTGTCTCTGAGGACCTGTTGATGGAACGCGCACTTGCCATAGGGACCTCGATCGTGCAGGCACCTGCGGAAACTGTAGAGTATACCAAGGGATTCTTTACCGGAAATACGGACAAAGGCTTCGAAGAGTCCTTTCAAATCGAACATGATCGTGCGTTCAGGGATTTTCTCCTGAAACGTCGGACATGACCCTGAACCTGCACACCAGTAGGGTCCACCCAAAAAGCACTCGGGAAGTTTTCTATTCGTTTTATTCCTCTCATTCCAAGGCTTGCACCACAGGTTCATCCGCTTCTGGCGGTGATCCCTCAAGATACAAAACCCCCCTGCTATGTTCCTTATTGTTTAAAAAGAGTGTTCTTTTCAGGTGGATACCTTGACAAGTACATATTCGGGATATATTTTCTGTTCTATACTATTGCGAACGACAGACATCCGTTAACTCAACAAACTCCGATCATCAAGGGTTGCACCGTAGTATAAAAATACCTTGAGGAGGTTGAAATGAAGAACTCAAAACTCAACAGGGGATTGTTACGTGGGGTAACCGGCATAGCAGCGCGCATACCAGACCGGACATTTCTGTCCCTGGTCAAACCACAGGTGGATCTCATCCAATACCCGGATGCCCGGGACTTTATCAACCTGCTGCTGCTGAACTTCAAACACCAGTACAGCCGTCTTGCACCCACGGTCAGGAAGAGGTTTGTCGAAAACCTGTTCGGGAACGCCATGCTGTTTGCATCCGGCAAGATAACCTCGTTTACGCAGTCGTACGGTTTTGTACCGCCGTCGCTCACCGTCATCAGCCCGACGTTCAGGTGCAACCTCAAGTGCTACGGCTGCTACTCTGCGAACTACGCCCAGAACGACGTGCTTGATTTCGACACCATCGACAGGATCCTGACCGAGGGCAAGGAGTACGGCATGTACTTCGCGGTCATCACCGGCGGAGAGCCGTTCATACGCAGGGACATGATGAAGATCTTTGATAAGCACAGCGATATGGTCTTCCAGGTCTACACGAACGGCGTCTACATCGAAAAGGACGGCCTTGCAAAAGACATCGTCCGCCTCGGCAATATCATTCCGTGTTTTTCCGTCGAAGGGTATGAAGAACAAACGGATGCCCGGAGAGGCAAGGGCGTGTTCAGGACAGTCATGTCGCTCATGGACGAACTCAATGCGCTCGGCGGGTTGTACGGTTATTCCGCAACAGCGACCCGGGAAAACAACGAGCTCATCGTGAGCGATGAATTTGTGGACTTCTTCGAGAAAAAGGGGTGCTACGTAGGGTGGTATTTTAATTACATGCCTGTCGGCCGCAGCCCTGCCCTGGACCTGATGCCGACACCGCAGCAGCGGGACTACCGGGGCAAGAGGATCCGCGAGCTGAGGAAAACGAGGCAGCTTCCCATCGTCGATTTCTGGATGGACGGTACAGTCGCCGGTTCGCAGGGACACGCGTGTCTTGCAGGAGGGCGGGGGTATTTCCATGTGACTGCAAGCGGTGATGTCGACCCCTGCGTGTTTGTGCAGTACCACACGGACAACATCCTGAACAAAAAGGTGATCGATGTTCTGCGCTCGCCGTTCTTCACGGCCATCAGGAAGCGCCAGGAAGAATACACCAACCTGCTGCGGCCATGCATGGTCATCGACCGTCCCCAGGTGCTGCGGGACGTGGTTGCTTCAAACGGAGCAGTGCCGTCGCAGGGCGGAGGGTGGGACACGGTAACGACCCTTGGACCGCAGCTCGATGCATACGCGCGCGAGTATGAGAAGATAGCGACACCGATCTGGGACAATGAGTATAAAGGACCGAAGGAAACCGGGACTGAACACCATATCGGGCAGGGAACAGCTGAAGAGTACGTGAAGCTGTTCGGTGACCGGGTGAAGCGGAAAAAGACAGCTGTCGTATAGATACCAGGAGAAGACAGGAATGACGAAAGGGAATGAAACATACTCTGCAGCGAACGGGTTCGACATGTTTTACCGTGACACGGGCAGCGGCATACCCGTTCTCTTCATCCACGGATTCCCGCTGACCGGAGACATCTGGAAGTACCAGATTGAAACACTGGGGACGATGGCACGGGTCATTGTGCCTGACCTCAGGGGCTTTGGAAGGTCCGGGATAACTCCGGGGCCCTTTTCCATGGATCTGTTTGCACGTGACATGAAAGGCCTGCTCGACGAGCTCGGCATCGACAAGGCTGTGCTTGCCGGGATCTCCATGGGCGGATATATCTCCTTTGCCTTTTACAGGCTGTTCCCGGCAAGGGTGCGGGCACTGGTGCTCCTCGATACAAAAGCGGGCGCTGACCCGGAAGAGGGCAAAAAAGGCAGGCTCGACCTGGCCCGCAGGGCGCGCAGCGGTGAGATGGAAGCCATCGCAGACGAGTGGGCACAGAGGCTGTTCGCAGCGTCGACGCGCGAGACCAAGCCCGATGTCGTCCTCGAGGTACGGAACGCAATTGCCCGCAGCTCTCCGGAAGCCATTGCCCATGCGTCGCTGGCGATGATGGAACGGCCGGACTCCACGCCGACGCTCAGTGATATAACCTGTCCTGTTCTGATCATGACCGGCGAACACGACCGGCTTACGCCGGTCGAAGAAGCTCAGGCAATTGCAGCAACAATAAAAAGTTCGAGGCTCGAGGTCATCCGGAATGCAGGGCACCTGAGCTGTCTCGAGGCACCTGAACAGGTCAGCAGACGTATGCAGGAATTTTTATCGGAAATTCAGGCATAAACTGCCCGCCCATCGTTCCTGCGGAATGGCTCGTTTTAATCAAAATTCACCCCGGTGCTGACAGGTTTTTTGTATGTTACCGCGTGAGAAATACAGTACAGTGCGTGTACGGAAAAGACATAAAGTTCCATGAGGTTTGACAGAAATATTAATAGACGGGTATGTTAACAAGAAGGGGAAGGTTCTGCTTTTTTACCTTTTGAAATGGGGATCAAGAGGGGTTTTCGGCAGAATAGAAAAGACTGTTCAAAAAATATGGGAAAAAAGGAGCGAATATGAAAAATGCAGTTAAAACCTTTCTCGCAATCACCCTGGTTATTTCTCTTGGCATAGGAAGCGGATGCGGCAGCAAGAGCAGCAGCGGCGGTTCATCAAAGCCGGCCGCTCCAACAGGTCTTATTGCAACGCCTGCTGACTCGCAGGTGACACTGCAATGGAGCGCATCAAAAGGTGCAACGAGCTATAATGTCTATACCTCGACCACGTCAGGCACGTATTCCACAACACCGTTTACAATGACTTCGGTAGTGAACAGCACAATAACAGGGCTGATGGACGGCACCAAGTATTACTTCGTGGTGACTGCGGTGAACAGCGTCGGGCAGAGCGGCTACTCGAACGAGGTGAGCGCAACACCAGCCAGACCCGGGCCGAACAACCTTACAGCAATCGCCGGTGATTCATGGGTGTCGCTGGGCTGGAATACCTATATGGTAGGCCCACAGCCGCACTGGATTTCTATAGATGCCGGAGGAAAAGTCTGGGTTGCGAATTACGGAGCCAACACGGTCACCGAATTAAGTCCCACGGGCACAACGATAACAACAGCTACGGTCGGGTATGGTCCCTGGGCCGCGTCTATCGATGCTTCGGGGAATATCTGGGTTACTAATAATAACGACAATACCGTAACAGAACTCAGCTCTACCGGTATCACCCTCGGAACGTATGACGTGGGTTCAGGACCGACTGGAATTGCCATAGATGCATCCGGCAATATCTGGGTTGCGAATAATAATGACAACACCGTAACCAAACTCAGCTCTACCGGTATCACGCTTGGAACGTATGACGTGGGCTTAAGACCGGCCGGCATTGCTATCGATGCTTCGGGGAATCTCTGGGTTGCGAATAGTGGAAATAATACAGTTACGGAACTAAGCTCTACCGGTATCACCCTCGGAACGTATGGCGTGGGTTCAGTGCCGGTTGCAGTTACGATAGATGCCTCGAGCAACGTCTGGGTTGCGAATAATGGTGGCAACACGATAACGGAACTAAGCTCTACCGGTTTTACTCTTGGAACGTTTACCGTGGGCTCAGCACCGGCTGATATTGCCATAGATGCATCGGGCAATATCTGGATCACAAATGCTAATGATAATACGGTAACCGAATTAAGCTCAACCGGTATCACCCTTGGAACGTATGGCGTGGGCTCAGTACCGGTTGGCATCGGCATAGATGCCTCAGGAAACGTCTGGGTCGCTAATTATTTCGGTCACAACGCAACCGAATTGGTCCGCAATGCGAAAGGCTACAATGTTTATGAATCGACAACACCGGGCGGGCCGTATACACTGGCGGCCTTTACAACGTCAACGGGATGCACAATATCGCCGCTGACGGATGGCACCCGGTACTACTTCGTTGTTACCACCGTTGATAATCAGGGTGTAGAAAGCGCATATTCCAGCCAAACAAGCGCAATGCCGGTGACGACAAACACCAATCAAGTCGGTACCTCAAGTGCATTTAGCTGGGGTGCCCCTGCCATAGATGCATCCGGTAATATCTGGGTCACCAATGACTACAATAATACGATAAACGAACTGACTGTTACCGGCACAACCATGACCTATACTGTCGGCAACGGCCCGATTGGCATTGCCATAGACTTCACCGGCGATGTCTGGGTCGTGAACCAGAATGACGGTACGGTGTCAGAATTAAGCGCTACCGGTATCACCCTTGGAACGTTTACCGTAGGCGCAGCGCCGAGTAACATTGCCATAGACGCCACAGGTTATGTCTGGGTCGTAAATGAGGCAGACAATACGGTAACGAAATTAAGCGCTACCGGTGCAACCGTAGGGACGTATTCTGCAAGCCCGATCTCAGGATCGTGGGTATGGGGCATAGCAATAGATATGTCCGGCAACGTCTGGGTCACGAACAATAGCTACAATACCGTGACGGAATTGAACGCTGACGGTGTCAGCATTGGAACATATACCGTGGGCAAATATCCGGAGGGTATTGCCATAGATCCATCCGGTAATATCTGGGTTGCGAATGGTGGTAGTAATACCGTTACGGAACTAAGCTCTACCGGCATAACTATAGGTACGTATACCGTAGGCATGTATCCGGACGGTATAGCCATAGACGCATCCGGCAATGTCTGGGTCACGAATAGCGGCGATGGTACGGTAACTGAATTAAGTCCTGCCGGCGAAACCCTGGGGGTGTATGCAGTTGGTTCAGGACCGGTGGGTATCAGCATCGATGCAGCAGGGGATGTCCTGGTGCTTACGAATGCCGGGAACTTCACCGTGTTATATGAGCTTGTCGGTGCTGCGAATGGACCCCAGTACTGGCCGTATCCTGGTCCGGTATTCCCGGGCGGAGGGAATTACTGAGATAGCGAAGGCAGGGGCGCATGATCATTCGCCCCTTAGAAAAAAAACATTGCAGGGCGGGTTGAAAACCCGCCCTCTTATTTATGAAAAATAATGATTGACCGCTTTCTCAGGTTTTCTTCCGGATCTTTTCCAAATACGCCCGGATGATCTTTTCGTAACCAATATCTTTTGGCTGGTAGTAGTGCGTGCCTTTGATCTCGTCAGGAAGGTACTGCTGTTCGACATACCCGCCCTCATAGTCGTGCGGATACTTGTACCCGTCCCCGTAGCCGAGCTTTTCGCCCAGGTCTGTGACCGGGTTGATGATGTGCTTCGGAATACTGAGGTAGCCGCGGCGTTTGAGGTCTGCCTTTGCGTTCAGGTATGCCTTGTAGGACGCATTGCTCTTCGGGCTCGACGCAAGGTACGCGACTGCATGCGCGATGGGAATGAAGCCCTCGGGCATGCCAACGGCTTCGAATGCATGGAACGCGGAGACTGCAACAGTCAACGCGACCGGGTCTGCGTTGCCGACGTCCTCCGACGCGAAGATGATCATCCTGCGCAGGATGAACCGCGGATCTTCTCCTGATTCGAGCATCCGGGCCAAATAATACACGGCTGCGTCAGGGTCTGAACCCCGCATGCTCTTGATAAAGGCGGATATGGTGTGGTAGTGCTCGTCTTCCTTGCGGTCGTACGGCAGCAGGTTGACCTCGGACAGCTTCGACGCTTCCTCACGGGTGATCCGCTTATCGGGCTTGTTTGCCGCAATACCTGCGAGGATCTCGACTGCGTTGAGTGCCTTGCGACCGTCGCCGTTACTGGTCACGACGAGGTAGTCCAGTGCCTCTTTGTTGATCGTAATCCCCTCATTGCCGAGTCCGCGTTCCGTGTCGGTCAGCGCTCGTTGTATAATGGCTGTGAGCGCTTGCTCGTTCAATGGCTCGAATACCACCAGCGTTGTCCGTGACAACAGCGCCCGGTTCAGTGCGAACGACGGGTTGTCCGTGGAAATGCCGATGAAGACGATGCTCCCGTCCTCGACGTGCGGCAGGAGGATTTCCTGCTGGGAGCGGTTGAGGTGCTGGAGTTCGTCGAGCACGAGGACGGTCTTTTTGCCGCCCAGCGTCAGGGTGCCGGCCTGCTTCAGCACGCTGTTGATCTCCCTGGTGCCCGCAGAGACCGCGGTCATGAATACAGGTTCATAGCCAGGCGCGGATGTGATGAGCCTGATGAAAGACGTCTTCCCGGAGCCCGGGGGGCCCCAGATGATAAGTGACGGCAGTATGCCTGCGTCGAGGGTCTGCCGCAGCGGCTTTCCCGCACCGAGAACGTGTTCCTGGCCCACGAGCTCGCTGAGGCTGCGCGGCCGCAATCTATGGGCGAGAGGCTGTTTCATATGATTGTGTTAATATTTCACCTGATGTATGCTATCAGAAAATGAAAGAAGTAGGAAGAAGATATGAAAACCAGCATGCCCTGGTTACAGAAAAGTATACAGGTGTCATTGACGGATGAAGGTGAGTGATACATGAAGATAGCACTGGTTGTTAAAAATAAAAAAACCGCAGACATCTACGAAGAGATAAAACGGTTTACGAACTACCTCGATACCCGGGGCATCAAGGTGGTCATCGAATCGAGCATGGCAGATGCAGTGAATCCGGACCTCGTGCGCTTCAAAGACAGGATCCCGGCGGACGTCGACATCGTCGTGGTGTTCGGTGGCGACGGCACGTTCCTGTGGGCCATCCGCCTCATGGGAGATCAGGCCATACCTATTATCGGCGTGAACATCGGCGGACTCGGTTTTCTGACCGAGGTCACCATGGACGAGCTGTACACGGTGACGGACCTTGTCCTGTCCGGCGGGGCCGTGTACGAGAAGAGGATGCGTCTGCGCACGCAGATCATGGACAACGGTACGCCCCTGCTGACGTACGACGTGCTCAATGATGCGGTCATCACCAAGGGCACCATAGCGAGGATGATCCTGCTGCGGACGACGGTGGACAACAACTACCTGACGACGTACAAGGCAGACGGCCTGATCATGGCGACGTCGACGGGATCGACCGCGTACTCCATGGCATCGGGCGGTCCTATCGTGTATCCGACCACGGACACGATCATC